>JAEZKL010000108.1 GCA_023415475.1 Bacillota bacterium
ATATAATAGCTGATGTATGTCAATTCATGATATAATAAAAGCGTAGTGAGCATAGTACGAGAAAGTCACTCGTACAGCGAGAAAAACACTCGCATAGTAAGCTTGCTTGCAAGTATGCGATCGGAGCCGGAAGATCATGAATACGTATTTTATTCATGATATAATAAAAGCGTAGTGAGCATCTTACAAGCTTGCTTGTATAGATGCGATCGGAGCTGACGATCATGAATATGCACTTTATTCATGATATACTAAGCTTGGATATATAACACTGGAAAGAAGAATGGAGATGTTATGAAGCGAATACGTATCAATAAATGGATCATAAGGATTTTCATAATAATCCTCGGTAGCGGTTTACTTGCTGCCGGAATACTGATTTTATTGAATTATCATGTCAAGGCATCGGTGAGAGAACAGTTCCTTTCGCCGGAAGAGGTTGCAGACCTGAAGGATGTGGATTGTATTCTTGTACTGGGTGCCGGTGTCTGGAACGATAACCGACCAAGTGCAATGCTTGAGGATCGACTGAAGGAAGGAATTGAATTATATCAAAAAGGGATCAGTAATCGAATATTAATGAGCGGGGATCATGGCCGCAGGGAATATGATGAGGTCAACGTTATGAAAGACTTTGCGATGGAGGAAGGGATCCCATCCTCGCATATTTTCATGGATCATGCCGGTTTCTCTACCTATGAAAGTATGTACCGTGCCAGAGATATCTTTGAAGCAGATAAAGTAGTTATTGTGACTCAGGGTTATCATCTGTATCGGGCATTATATATTGCAGACCGTCTTGGAATCGAAGCCTATGGTGTTGCATCCGATCCACGGGTTTACGCAGGTCAGAATTATCGTGAGCTTCGTGAGATTCTGGCAAGAGTAAAGGATTATCTCTACTGTCTGCTCCAACCGGAACCAACCTATCTGGGAGACTCCATTCCGGTAAGCGGCAACGGTGATATAACAAATGATGAATAGAGCGGAGGATAACATTATGGACAATGCGGTTTTATTAGTAGTTGATGTTCAGACCTGTATGATTAAGGACCACCCTTACAATGAACGAAATGTTATCACAAATATTCAAAGACTACTTGGTGCTGCCAGAGAACATGGTTTGGAGGTTGTATATGTTCGCCATGAGGATGAAGAAGGCGGTGATCTGGAACGAGGTAGTGAGGGGTGGGAGATATATTCTGATATAGCTCCCATAGCAGATGAGAAGATTTTCGATAAGCGATTTAACAGTGCTTTCCTGAAAACCGGGTTGAGAGAATACCTAACGGAAAAGAAGGTAGATACTGTGATTTTAGTCGGGCTTCAGACCGAATACTGTATCGATGCCACCTGCAAGGCAGCCTTTGAGCATGGTTTTCGAATTCTGATACCGGAAGAGACAAATACGACCTTCGATAATGAATTTTTATCCGGTGAGAAGTTATATCAATATTATAATTATAAGATTTGGAATCATCGTTTTGCTAAAATCCTGCCAATTGAGGAAGTCATTACATTAATCTGAGTAAGCTATGATGGAATAAATTCATTTGCCTTCGGACATGCTACAGTCATGTAAGAGAATAAAGCGAACAATTGACCATATGAGAGTTACCATTCGTACAGCAATCCGGAAATATCATGCAATATGTAGTAGTAAACAGCTGCAATGAAAATGCTAATGATCAGGAGAAGTGAAGC
Source organism: Bacillota bacterium (assembly GCA_023415475.1). GTDB lineage: Bacteria > Bacillota > Clostridia > Lachnospirales > Lachnospiraceae > Mobilitalea. The sequence continues at coordinate 1,705 of JAEZKL010000108.1, forward strand.
GATGAAGGAATGGAAAATATTGTTGTCATTGGAATTTGATTGGAGGATGTTTAAGTTTTATCGAAGGCTGGTCAACTGGTTGGTTAGGAGAGGGATCAGATTATCCTCGCCTATTCTTTGCTTGGTCAACAATGGTCTTGATAACTACGGTGTATCGCTCGCAAGGCTTAGAAGTTATTATGAAAATATGACCGGAGAGATTATCCAGTATTATAAGAGGGACGAGATCTGATGAAATATTACATCGTATCTGTTCCGTATCAAAAGAATCAGAGGACAATAAAAACTACCTGTCCAGCTCTTAGTAATCATCTACATGGTGTAGAGAACTAAGAACTTGACAGGTAGTTGTTGTTTGATACATATGTTTTACCTTGAATTAAGAAGCAATAGGGCTATCTTAAGGATATTAGTTCTTCTTTGGCTTCTTAACAATTTCAGGCTCGGGCATAATCGGCTTTAAGGACGGTAATGCACCGGTTTCAGTCTTTTTCTTTTTCTTGACTTCTTTTTTAATATCTCTATTAGCCATGGATATCACTCCTTTAATAATGTTTAAATATAAATACAGGATAAAGAAGGCCGGCAAGACTTACTTTATCAACATGTATTATAATCAATATATATTATAATAAGTTATGTCAATTTAGTCCAGAAGAATTTTATTGTAAACGATAGAATGGAAATTAAAGTGGGTTGGTAATTCATGGATGGAATAAATTCGTCTATGGAAAATAGTTATAAAGTTGATTAACACATTGTTCAAAATGTATAATAAGGATAGAAAATTAATGTGGATAATATACAAAATTAATATTTTGCGTAAATTATAAAAATACTATTGACATAATTGAGTACAAATGATAATATCAAGTTAAACGTAAAACGTGTACGATATATACAATTTAATTAACCACCTTATTATTAAGATTAACACGTTTAACGTAAAACTATTAGTATAATAATAGGAGGTTTATATGAGGAGTTCAAGATTACACAAGGTTATTACCGCTATTGCTTTGACGGCAGCCTTCATGATGCTTATGACTGCCAGTGCTTTTGCAGCTAATACATATCTTGTGCAGGATGGCGCTTTTACCAATGCCGGTTTTATTAATGCCGGAGAAGCGAAAGAGGGAACCATAGAAGGACCCGGTAATTGGACACAGTTAAACCTTGGTGATACGGCAGTAGATGCACCTTATCTCCATGTCATCATGAAAGCTACCGGTGATACAGCTGCTGCGCAGATTGCAGTATCCGATCTATTTACCTTCAATCTTGCTGATCTGGGGGTAACCCTAACCGAGGAGTATCAGGATATTGTTCTTCCGGTACAGGAAAAAGGTATCACGATGTTATCCTGGTTCAACTGCATGGGACTTGATGGGGGCAGCAGCGTCTATACAGTGAAGGATGTATTCTTATCCGAGGATAAGGCATCCACAATTGCAGCGGCGGTTTCAACGACAGTGGCTGCTCCGACAGAAGAAGCTGCACCTAAGACAGGAGCTGCAGCAACGATGGCGGGGTTTGCAGCAGTTGCTATGATTACATGCGCAGGCGGATTTATAGCAGTCAAGAAATTTAATAAGGCTCTTTAAGAAAGGAAAGCGCCAAGTGTGTCTTTTGCGCTTTGATTACGAAGGTACAAAATTATAGGTGTGAAAATTGCCTTTCTATTTTCGAACTTATAGTACAAGTAATATAATTAATGTGTATCCATAACGGAAGGAGAATATTATGAAAAAAATGAAAAAATTGCTCGGCCTCTTATTATGCCTCGTATTATCCATGAGCTTATTAGCAGCCTGTGGAAAAAAGGAAGAGGAAACTGCAGTAAAAACACCGACAGATGCTACAACACCTGCGGACGATACTAAGGAGGCTGAGCCTACAGAGGCAGCAGCAAGAGGGGAGTCAATCCAGTTAACGCTCGGTATCTGGCCTGAGGACACCTTGACCGCTGATATTGAGATGCATAACGGTTATGTAAAGACCTTTAATGCATCTCATCCGAATGTAGAGGTTGTACCCTCATATTATAAGTATGCAACCGATACCTTTGTTCCTTTGGCAGAAGCCGGTAATCTCCCGGTTATCTTTGAGACCTGGTATACAGAGCCTCAGAAGTTAATTAACGGTGGCTTTGTAGCTGATATAACTGACATTCTGAATGAGAGAGGCTGGACTGAGAAGATCAATCCTTCCATTCGCGACCTTTTGTCTAAAGACGGAAGAATTTATGGTATTCCGCGTGATGGATATGCACTCGGTTTAATGCTAAACGTAGAATTATTTGAACAGGCTGGCTTGGTGGATGCAAACGGTTATCCGGTTTATCCGAAGACCTGGACAGAACTTGCTGAGACAGCAAAGAAGATTAAGGATGCAACCGGTGCAGCAGGTCTTTGTCTGTTAGCAAAAGACAATGCAGGTGGCTGGCATTTCAGTAATATCGCTTGGTCTTTCGGTGCAACCTTTACTACCGAAGAAAATGGTAAGTTTGTTGCAAATGTAGACTCAGCAGAAGCAATTGCAGCAATGGAATACATCAAGAGCTTACGCTGGGAATATGACGTACTTACTCCCGATCCGACCAATGAAGACTGGGGTACCGGCTTTACCAACTTAGGAACCGGTGCTGCAGCGATGTATATTGGTGCCAACGATGCGGTTAATCAGCCGACTCAGGTGAATGGTCTTGCTGTTGATAAGCTTGCTATGTGTGCCCTTCCCTCCGGTCCTAAGGGTGATCAGTTCTCCTTATCCGGCGGTACTCCTTATATGTTCTCCAAGAATGCGTCTCCTGAGCAGATCAATGCTGCACTGGATTATCTTGAGATTATGGGAAAGGCCCCGGTAGCTACCGATGATGCAATTGCCGGTATGAGAGCAGATGCGCAGAACCGTGTAACAAACGGTGTTCCCGTAATTCCTCGTTTCCCTTGCTGGATTGCTGAGGACGTATTAGCAGCAGAAGATGCTATCGTTGCTGAATTTGGTAATGTTGATACAAAGCTTTATGAGAATTATTTCACCACCATTAAGTCCGAAGGCAATCTTCGTCTTGAGGAGATTGGTTCTGCACAGGATCTCTATGCAGAGTTAACTAAGGTACTTCAGGCAGTCGTAACGGATAAGAACGCTGATGTGGCAGCTCTTATGAAATCAGCAGATGAGAATTATCAGTCCATTCTTGATACAACAGTTAATAAATAATGATTTAAATATTTGCCTTTCATGATGGGGTATTCTTTTGTAGATTACCCCATCATCTTTAAGAATAGCGTGAATTTAAAAACATCAAATTCAGACGGGAAGAACCGCGATGTTCGCATAATGGCGCTTACACCTTGTTCTTCCGGGTTTTTAGGATGCCGCAAAACGGCATCATGTAGTATAATATAGAAAAGGAGGGTGGAGAAAATGGTCAGAGCACAAAACAAGGTAGTTCAAGCTAAGAAAAGAACGGAGCTTTATCGAAAGAATATCTTAGGCTGGCTGATTATGCTACCCACAATTATATTATTTGCCTTTTTTGTTTGGGAGCCTCTATTGGAAAGCATTCGCCTCTCCTTATATACAGCAAAGGGTATTCGTTTACAGGAATTTGTCGGATTGGACAATTATTTTCTGGTTTTTAAGCATCCCGATTTTATGGATGCATTTACTAACACATTTCGATACATATTATGGTCCTTGGTAATCGGTTTTTTTGTTCCCATTATTATTGCGATTCTGATATCGGAAACAGTTCACTTGAAGGGATTATTCAAAGTCGGGGTCTATTTTCCGAATATTATGCCGGGTATGGCTATGGTTATGATGCTGGGGTATTTCTTCCGGCCCGGTAATACAGGTGTACTCAATATATTATTATCGAAGATCGGTATTGAGCCGATGGTTTGGTTAACGAATCCAAAGCTTACAATACCGCTCATTGTAGTGACTATGACATGGAGAGGAGCAGGTGCTACGGCATTCCTTTATTTGGCCGGGATTAACAGTATTAATTCTGAGTTGTATGAAGCTGCTACTTTAGATGGTGCCGGAATTCGTCAACGAATTCGATATATCACGGTGCCGAATATATTTTCCTTGGGTAAGACTTTATTAATTCTACAGATTATTGCCGTGTTCCAGATATTATATGAGCCCTTGGTTATGACGAATGGCGGACCGAACAATGCAAGTATTTCGATCATGCAGCTGGTTTACAATTATGCATTCCGTGATTTCAATTATCCTGCTGCTGCCGCTTTATCCGTATTGATTTGTATTATCCTAATCATTCTAAGAAGATTGTATTTCAAGCTAACCAAATCAAGAGACTGATATCAGGTTCTATCAGTGAAAGAAAGGCACGGGTGTTATTATGTTTTTTAATAAGTATATGGAAAAAGAAGAAGGAACCATACGGTTCTATGACCTTCGGTCCATCAAGCACAGAATATTGTGCATCCTTATCTTTGTGGCGTGTATCGGTATGATTATCATTACCTTATTCCCGACAGTCTGGGTGTTTCTTGCCAGCTTTAAGGATATTGCGGAGTTTCGTAAGGAAGCTACCATAATACCTAAGAGCTTCAATATCCAGTCCTATATAAAGACCTGGAATGATTTGAAGTTTGTAAAATACTATATTAACTCTTTTATTGTGGTAGGAGGCTGTGTTATTTGCTCCGTACTGTTTAACGGCTTGCTGGCGTATGGCCTGGCAATACTTCGTCCGAAAGGTTATAAGATTGTGTTTACGCTGGTAATGTGGGGCTTGCTGATACCGGCAACCACAAGTGTGGTCGCTCTCTTTGTTAACATCAACCGAATCGGACTCAATCAATCCTATGTTCCGTTATGGCTGGCAGCCGGTGCGAATGCCTTCTATGTCGTGATGTTCAAGCAGTTTTTTGAAGGACTTCCGAAGGAGATTATCGAAGCTGCCAAATTAGACGGCTGTGGTGTATTGCAGACCTTTATTCAGATCATTTTACCATTATCGAAATCAATTGTTATGGTCATAGCAATATTTACGGTGAATGCGGCTTGGTCAGACTTCCTGCTCCCCTACCTGGTGTTAGGAGGATCACCTAAGGAGACCGTTATGGTTCGTTTGTTTATGTTCCGTACCTCCAATGCGACTGATGTGGAGATACTGCGTGCAGTTGCGTTTTCCATCATTCCACCGATTATTTTATTTACTATCTTTCAGAAGCAGATTACAGCAGGTGCTACTACCGGTGCAGTAAAGGGCTAAGAAACTTGGAGGCATAAAATGGCTAAAATTGCAGATATATATTATGTTACGGACCCATGGAGAATTATCGAAGAGGGATTTAATCCGGCTTATTCAAAAGTTTCGGAATCAATCTTTTCTCTAGGCAATGAGTACATGGGGATCCGAGGTTATTTTGAAGAGGGATATCAGGGAGAGAGCCTGATCGGAAGTTATTTTAACGGAATCTATGAGTCAGTGAAGACAGAGGGCTCCTCCTATAAAGGAATTATCGACCATACAGAATTCATGGTGAATTCTGTAGATTGGCTACATTTGAGAATTCAAATCGGAGAAGAGCAGCTTCGATTTGAAGAAGCAAAAATCGAGAATTTTAAGAGAATACTGGATCTTCGGACCGGCATACTCTCCAGAAGCTATGACTGGGTACTTAAGGATGGAAGGAGACTTCGACTGGAATTTGAACGTTTTCTATCCATGAAGGTAGCGCAGCTTGGAGGGCAGAGAATAATCCTGACCCCTCTTAATTTCAGTGGAGAGGTTACGATCACGGCAGGGCTTGACTTCACCTTGCCTCATAATATGGTTGGTAAAAACCTCTGGAGCAGTGAGGAGACTGAGACCGGCGAGAATTGGTGCAGCATATTAGCGCATACCGTAAATACGGGACAGTCTGTATATTCCTTAAGTCATTTTACCTGTAATGCAGTATCAGAAAAGGACATAATCGATTCGAAGAAGGTTCTTAAGGAATTTACCTTAATCATAAAGGAAGGGGAAGCAACAACCTTTTCACGATTGGTGATGAATATAGTGCGGAAGGAAAATTCCGAGGCAGACCTTAAGAGATTTAACGTTAAATGCACTCAAGCAAAGTGTGTTCTACCCTCCTTGCAATACGCAGAAGTGATGGAAGAAAGTGCAGCCTGGTGGGATAAGATGTGGGTGGATTCTGATATTGTGATTGACGGAGACGAGTTAAATCAGCAGGGAATTCGTTATTGTATCTTTCAGATGCATCAGACCTATCACGGGGCTGACCGCGGAACAATCATCGGTGCAAAGGGTCTTACGGGAGAGGCTTATAGTGGTAATACCTTCTGGGATACGGAGACCTATTGCCTGCCCTTCTATATCTTCAATAATGTAGAGGCTGCCAAGCATCTGTTGGAATTCCGTAATCTGACTCTGCCGGAGGCAAAGGAGAGAGCAAAGGCCCTGGACTGTGAGGGGGCTTTCTATCCCATTGCTACCATCAGCGGAAGAGAATGCTGCAGCTTGTGGCAGCATGCCAGCCTGCAATTACAGGCATCCACTGCGGTTGCCTATGGAATTAAGCATTTTGAGGCAGTGACCAAGGATGTGGAGTTCGTGTTTACCACCGGACTTCCGATTTTGATTGAGGTCAGCCGTATGCTTGCAAGCCGTGGCGCATGGAATGCAGATCATACTAGATATGGCTATTATGGTGTTATGGGTCCGGATGAGTTTCAGATGATGGTAAATAACAACTGCTATACGAATTTCATGGGTAAGGTAACCCTGGAATATACCCTTGAGGTGCTTGAACGATTACAGGCTAAGGACAGCATGGCCTATGATAAGGTGATTAAGGAGCATCAATTGTTCGAGGGAGAACGTGTGAATTGGAAGGTAATTGCCGATAATATGTACATTCCCTATGACGAAGAAACGAAATTATTTGAACAGCATGAGGGTTATTTCACGCTACCACATATTGATGTTGACCAGATTCCGGTGGAGGATTTCCCGCTCTATCATCATTGGAGCTATGACCGAATCTACCGAAATGATATGATTAAGCAGCCAGATGTACTGATGATGCTGTTGTTGTATAACGGTCTCTTTACCAAGGAGAAGCTGCGTAAAAACTATGAATTCTATGAGCCAAGATGTATCCATGAGAGTTCTCTGTCACCTTCGGTACATTCGATCCTGGCAGCTCAGTTACAAAAGCATGAGGAGGCATATAAATTCTTCGGCTTTGCGACCAGAATGGACCTGGATAACTACAACCGAAATACCGCAGAGGGTTTACATACTACCTCCATTGCTGCAGCCTGGATGAACATCGTCTACGGCTTTGGCGGAATGCGCTCGGATCAGGAGCAATTAAGCTTCTCACCCTATATTCCGGCATCCTGGAATGCTTTTTCCTTCCGTATTCATTATAAAAATGATGTGATCCAGGTTGAGATCAATCAAAAGGAATCGACCTTCTATACACTGCATGGCACTGAGATCGATGTAAAAATCTACGATCAGCCGATTACTCTGAGCTGCGAAAAGTTTAGACTTGCAATTCCGAAAGAAAGTTAGCATGACCGGTAATCTTGTGAAAACAAAGCGATAATGGAATTAGAATGACATCAGGATTTTAGCTGCTGAAGAATGACAGTATGGAGGTTTTGTATGAATTGGAGGATTGAAGAAGCTGGCTTTGACCCAGAGAAAATCACTTCGAATGGTAACAAATTTCTCGTGGGCAATGGTTATATGGGGCTTCGTGGTACCCTTCCGGAATATGAGAAGGAAGAGTTTGTAGCTATTAATCTTGCCGGTATCTACGATCAGGTGGGTGACGGCTGGAGAGAGCCTCTGAATGCACCCAACGGATTATATACTTACATAGAACTGGGTGGAACAGCATATCGCTTACCGGAAATTGCCCCTACAAAGCACCGTTTAGCTTTGAATTACAGGCATGGAGTATTCGAATGCAATACGGTCTGGGATACGGCGGCTGGAAAATTGGAGGTGCAGGCTGAGCGTTTTGTTTCTATGGAGGATAAGCATCTGATCTGTATGAAATACTCATTTGCAGCAGAGAAGGATACGGATGCCATTCTTTATACAGGAATTGATGGCAGAGTATGGGATATCAACGGACCACATTATAATGAGATTAAGTCGAATACGGACAATGTATCTGATGTAAATTGCGGATTCGATAGAAATTTCAGATACAATACAGATGCCAGTTATGATACAGGTATCCATTCTGATATGGATTGCAGTGAAGCTGATTTGCTTCTTAGAATGATCGCTATCACTCATGAAAGCAAGGATCAGGTGTATGTCTATGAAGCGATTGATATCGATGCACCGTTTGTCTTGGAGATAATCCATGAGGACAGAAGGGTACTGCGAAGGCTCTCCATTTCCATGAAAGCGGGGATAAAATATCACCTACATAAATACATCAGCGTCTATACAAGTAAAGATTGTCTGAAGAAGGAAGCTTCTTTTTATGGGGAGATATGCGAAGTTCATTCAACGGAAAAGAGCGGTATCGAAGATACGACATGTGATGCTAGTGGTGATTTTTTAGTACAGGCGAAAAAATCAGTTCTTAAGGCGAAGAGCTTAGGCTACAAGAAAGAGCTGGCTCAGCATAGGGACCGGTGGGAGAGACTATGGAGTATCTCGGAGATTGTGATTGACGGCGATGAGGAAGCCATGGAAGCACTTAATTATTCCATCTACCATCTTCACTGCATTGCTCCCAGACATACGAAGCAGCTGTCCATCGCGGCAAGAGGCTTATCCGGACAGACCTATAAGGGAGCTGTATTCTGGGATACTGAGATGTTCATGCTGGATTTCTTCCTGTTCACTGAGCCATCCGTCGCAAAGACCCTACTTAAGTATCGTATCGATACCTTGGAGGGGGCGAAGAGAAAAGCCGAATACTATGGCTATCAGGGAGCCTTTTATGCCTGGGAGAGCCAAGAGGGGGGCTATGACGCCTGCTCCGACTATAACGTAACCGATGTTTTTACCGGAAGGCAGATGCGCACCTACTTCAAGGATAAACAGCTTCATATCAGTGCAGCAATCGTTCATGGTATCATGCGTTATACAAATTATACGGGAAGTAATGAGCTGCTGGCGGAAGGTGGTGCCGAGGTAATCCTGGAGTGCGCTAGCTTCTATTATGACCTGCTTGTAAAACGAGTGAATCGGGATCGTTATGAGCTTCATGATGTAATCGGACCCGATGAATATCATGAGAGAGTCAACAACAATGCATATACCAATCGTATGGCCAAGTTTACCTTTGATAGCGCGGTTCAAGTGCTGACCCAGGAAATCGAGAAGGATAGGGGATTGAAGGAACGATTAGAATTAAGCTATCAACCAATTGCGTTGCTGAAGCAATTTAAGGATGCTTCTGAGAAGCTTTATATCCCCGCACCGGATAAGGCAAGCGGGGTCATAGAGCAATTTGACGGGTATTTTAAGCTGGAAGAGGTCAGCATTGAAGAGCTTAAGGGAAGACTACTGCATGAGAAGGAGTACTGGGGCGGCGCTTACGGCATTGCTACTCACACCAAGGTGATTAAGCAGGCAGATGTGGTAACCATGTTAAACCTGTTCTCACAAGATTATGATAAGTCCACCTTATTGCAGAACTGGGAGTATTATGAGCCAAGGACTGAGCATGGATCCTCATTGAGTGCCTGTATGTATGCAATTCTTGCCTGCAAATGTAATATGCCGGATCAAGCCTATCCCTTCTTTATGAAATCAGCCTTATCCGATATAAGAGGTAAGGGCAAGGAGTGGGCCGGTTTAATCTATATCGGTGGCACCCATCCGGCTTCCTCCGGCGGTGCTTATATGACTGCCGTTGAAGGCTTTGCAGGTCTTCATCAGGAAAATGGAATGCTGAAGGTGAAGTCATGCTTACCCTCGGGATGGAGAAGTCTTAGCTTTCATGTAATATTCCGGGAGGAGCTTTACCGGATAGAGATTACCAAAGAGCACAGTAATATCACCAATATGGGAAGCTTGAAGGGAAAGAGAAGATAAGGAGCTTTTGCTTAACAGATAAAACAAGGAAGGAAGACGATAGGCTCCCCTCATACAGTGATTATGGGAAGCAAATCCGTCTTCCTTCCTCGGATTTAAGCGATGATATTACCTGCATACGGGTAAGCGCTTTACACTTTCGCGCTCGACTAAGTTGATTGGTAGGATAACCTCTCGTTCCTTTAGCGGATTCTTGTCAAGCATATCTATAAGAAAATTAACTGCCAGCTTACCTTTTATCGGAGCATCCTGATGAATGGTGGTCAGGGTAGGGGAGGTCAATCGACATAGGTTAATATCATCGAAGCCAATGACTGAGATATCCTCAGGTACCCTTTTACCGGATTGCTGAATACCTGCCATGATACCGGCAGCAAGAATATCGGCTGTAGCAAAAATGGCTGTAACATCATCCCTGGTCGCCAGATGTCTGCCGAGATTGATCGTAGTCTCTGTATCCAGCTCCTGCTCAAAGACGAGTGTCTGATGAAACGGGATGGAAGCTTCGGATAAGGCATCCTTATATCCACGAAAACGTTCGGATACTACACCTTTGATTTTAATTTGGGGAGAAGCAAAGGCAATACTGCGATGACCACGATCAATAAGATACTTTGTAGCACAGTAGCCACCTTGGTAGTCCTCAAGTCCGACATTACACATGTCGGAGCGTGGTACATAGCTATCGATTAATACGATAGGAATATTTAAATCCTTAAGGGTATCATAGAATTCATCCTGAAATACACCGGTGAAGAAGAGGCCGTCCACATTCCAGTTGCGAAGAAAGGCAGACAGATCTGCGGTTGTCTCTACTGCACGCAGCATCAGATAATATCCGTTTTCCCGAAGGGTTTTCTCAATAGAACCGATAAAGGCTGAATGAAAAGGGTCCTCAATGATGGTCTCCTTCTTATTCGCGGTCAGGTGGCTGATCATTCCTATCACCTTCGAGGAACTGGAAACCAAAGAACGTGCGGACATATTCGGGACATATCCTAATCTGTCAATCGCGTCGTTAATGAGTTCAATGGTTTCTGCAGACACACGACCTGCACGGCCATGGATTACGTTAGAAACTGTGGTACAGCTTACTCCGACGGCATTTGCAATATCTTTAATCGTAGACATTTTTACGTTCCTTTCTCATAGGTTTAATGTTAAACTTCTGTACTTTAGTTTAGCATAAGGATTAAAAAATGTACAGATATCACCGGATAAATATTTTATTAATTAAGGGATAATAATTTGCTGAAAACCATAAGAAAATACGGTTCACGAGCTATCTTTGTCAAATTTAAAAGAACAAGATGTAAATATACTAACGTGAAAAGGAGAGATATAAGTATGATTAAGGGAGTGATATTCGATCTGGATGGGGTATTAGTCTCCACCGATGAGTTACATTATAAGGCCTGGAAGCGTTTGGCGGATGAGTTGGGGATACATGAGTTTAACAGGGAGGATAATCAGAGACAGAAGGGTGTCAGCCGGATGGAATCGCTGGAGGTCGTTCTCAATAAGGGAACTCGAATGTATACAGAAGCGGAGAAGGCAGTCCTCGCGGAGCAAAAGAATAGTTATTATGTGGAGCTGTTACAATCATTATCGGAGGAGGCTGTGTTATCAGATGTAGTCCCGACACTCACAAGTCTTCGTGAGCGTGGGGTTTTAATCGGTGTCGGTTCGGCAAGCAAGAATACTCCGTTGATCCTTCAGAAGACGGGGCTCCTTACATATATGGATCAAGTGAGCTGTGGACTTGATATTACGAGATCCAAGCCTGACCCCGAGGTGTTTTTAGTTGCGGCGAAGAAACTAGGTCTAAGGGAAAAGGAATGTCTTGTGGTCGAAGATTCGGCAGCCGGAATTGTGGCAGCGAAGGCAGCCGGAATGAGATCTCTCGGTGTAGGGCCGGAATATCAATGGTTGGGTGCAGATCATGCGGTACCCGGTTTTCAGAGTGATATAGATTGGGATATTTTATTGAATCATTAAGAGGAGGTAAGGATTATGGAGAAGAAGAAATTGATTCTGTCAATTACAGAATGGGTACTTTTGATCTTATTACTGGCAGGAGGCTTCCGGGGATATCTGCAGATACAGAATCGTATGAAGGAAGTTAGTGCTATGACGGATATGAGTGCTTCAAGGCTAGTACTATATCAAGGGCCTACGTCACTGAAGGATGCTACGAATGAGGAGCTTAAAACTGTAAATGAGATGGGACGGGATTTTTCCCTGATGCATTGCACGGATACCTTAGTGAGTGTGAACGGCTATGAAAGCTATGTATACGATACGAATGTGAATCATAATCGTGTTTGGTTTAGTGATTATCTGCCTACCCAATCACGCACACCCATTACCTATTTTGATTTCGAAGGGATTGCTAATATTGTTGTTACCGTACCGGACATTGATCTTAAATCAGTCAAGCTCAGTCCTGTCAGCTATGGAATTGAACCGGTGATTGACCAGGAAGCACATACCGTAGCCTTTACAGTGACCGAGCAGGATAACTATACTCTTACCTTTAATGCTTCTCCCTCCCGTGCGCTGCACATCTTTACGAACCCCCTTGAGACGGAGGCTCCTAAGGAGGGCGATGAGGGTGTGATTTATATCGGACCCGGAGAATGGAATATCGATTCTATCATGCTGGAGGATAATCAGACCTTATATATTGCAGGCGGAGCCGTGGTCCATGGTGTGGTTCAATCCAATTATGCGAGTAATATTAAGGTAATGGGACGCGGAATGATTGATGGCTCCACCTTCGAAGGCTGGCAGGGTAAATCGGCATTGGTACCCCTAAAGTTCGATTTCTGTGACGGAATCGAGCTAAGGGACGTGATAGTACTTAATCCCAACGCCTGGGTTTGTTCTGCAAGTACCTCTAAGAATGCACTGATTGACGGTATTCGCATCATCTCCTCAAGACCAAATGGGGATGGAATTACGCTGCAATCCTGTGAGAATTATATGGTTCAAAACTGCTTTGTACGTAGCTGGGATGACTCTCTGGTGGTTAAAAATTATACCGGGGATTCGAAGAACATAACCTTTAGGGATAACCAGCTATGGACGGATCTGGCTCAATCCATGGAGATCGGCTATGAGACAAATAAGGGGAAAAAGGAGAATGCGAAGCTCAGTGAGATTACCTTTGAGAATATCACGGTACTGAACAACTTTCATAAGCCTGTCATCTCCGTACATAATGCAGATGATGCATTGATTACGGATGTTACCTTTAAGAACATTATCGTGGAAAATGCGCAGATGGGCTCGGGTGACGGAGATGAAATTCCCTATCTGATTGATTTTAATATCGCACAGAGTACGAATTGGTCTACCACAAAGGAGCGTGGACAGATTCGCAATGTCTTAATCGATGGAGTTAAGGTGCTGTCCGGCAGGTTCAACAGCTCGAGAATACAGGGCTTCGACGAGACTCATACGGTAGAAGACATCACAATCCGAAACCTGGAGATACTGGGTGAGAAGATTACCGGCTTTGAACAGGGCAAATTCGAGATTGATACAGCATCTACTAAGAATTTGGTGATTGAATAGTCAGTATTTTCACGAATATAAATCCCTGCAGACCAATATTTGCAGGCTTAGAGGAAAGGAAGGTTATTACTATGAAAATAGTTCGAAGAATATTAATCGTACTGCTGATTATTGCGAACATCGGATTATTGTATTATGCCAAAAATTATATAAAGGAGCCGCCGCAAACCATCAATCCGGCTAATGTAACCATTGTAGAAGCAAGAGAGCAAACCGAGGCCGAAGAGCATCCTGCCTTCATCGTAGAGGAATATAAGCTGGTACTTCCTGAGGGTGAGAATGTGGCACTGAACAAAAGCATTACTGCCAGCAGCTTCACTCAGGTGTATAATGCACCAAAGGCAGTGGATGGTTCCAGTGATGGACCGTCTTACTGGGAGGGAACGGGAGAATATCCGAACACCTTAACCGTGGATCTTGGTGCACTAACCAAGATACATACTGTAAGGCTTGCATTAAATCCACTGGCGATCTGGGGCAAGCGCACGCAAACGATTGCGGTCCGTATCAGCAGTGATGGAGAGAATTTTACAGAGCTGCTTCCTGCCAAGCAGTATACCTTTGACCCGAATCTTGGGAATGAGGTACAGCTTCCCTTTGAGGCAGTGGAGACTCAGTTTGTCCAGCTGGTGGTAACGGAGAATTCCGGCGCCGGTGGAGGACAGATTGCAGAATTTGAGGTGTATAGCAAATAAATAAAAACAGCTCTTCAAAATAGAATAAATATCATACCCGGAATTACTTACTGCTCATTCGCTGTAGTAAGTTATTCCGGGTTTTTTGATTCATGACAATAGAAAGCTCGCGAAGCGTGCTTCTTCAGTTCATACAAATAATGCTAGTAATCAGATGTTGGAGAAGATTTCGTGAATTTTGCATGGATTTTATTAATCCGTCCATAATACATAGGAACGAATTCTTAAGACAAGTGATTCAAAGAATGGGATGTTATGACTGTATGGATGCTAGGAGAAGACGGTATGAGAAAATGTAAGCTTGGAATAGATATAGGATCGACAACAATTAAGCTGGCTTTATTAGATGAAGAAAATCAGCTGATCTATAGTGATTACCGGAGGCACAAATCGGATATCAGGACGACGCTCAGGCAGCTGATGAAGGATTGTTATCGAAAGCTTGGTGAATTTCCGGTACACACCTGTGTAACCGGTTCCGGTGGCTTGTCTGTCTCAAAATGGTTAAATCTCGGTTTTGTACAAGAGGTAATTGCCTGCAGCAAGGCAGTTCAAACATATATTCCTGAGACCGATGTTGCAATCGAGCTGGGTGGAGAGGATGCAAAGATTACTTATTTCCGCGGTGGGATAGAGCAAAGAATGAACGGCAGCTGTGCCGGTGGAACCGGAGCCTTCATCGATCAGATGGCAGTCCTGTTGGATACCGATGCACAGGGATTGAATGAGTATGCGAAGAATCACAGCATGATCTATCCCATTGCTTCCCGATGCGGGGTTTTTGCTAAGACAGATGTACAGCCTCTGATTAATGACGGAGTCCGTAGAGAAGATATCGCAGCGTCCATACTGCAGGCCGTAGCAAATCAAACCATCGGAGGACTTGCCTGTGGGAAGCCGATCCGAGGGAAGGTTGCCTTTTTAGGCGGACCGCTGTATTTTCTATCACAACTTCGGGAGCGTTTCTGTGACAGTCTTCGTCTGGAGCAAGGACAGGCAATCTCACCGGAGAACTCCCAGATCTATGTTGCAATCGGTGCAGCGTTATCTTCGGCTGGGGAGAAGGAGATGGTATTAAGCCGTCTGGTGAACCGCATCGAGCGAATAACTGAGGATACAAGGGAAGAGATGAAATTCCTCGAACCGTTATTTGTCGGAGAAGAGCAGTATCAGAAATTTCTGGTACGCCATAATCGGGCACAGGTAGAGAAGGAGAAGCTGAGCACGTATATCGGTAATGCTTATCTCGGCATAGATGCAGGCTCAACCACTACAAAAGTGGCATTGGTTGGCGAGAGGGGACAGCTATTATATTCCCATTACTGCAGCAATGACGGAGAGCCGCTTAAGAAGCTGGTTCCGATCCTTCTTGGGTTATATGATATTATTCCTGTATCGGTGCAGATTAAAAAAAGTGCCGTAACCGGATATGGAGAGGCTTTGATAAAAGCCGCACTTCATGCGGATATCGGGGAAATCGAGACGATTGCTCATTATAAGGCGGCAAAGCATTTTCAGCCGGAGGTAGACTTTATTATCGATATCGGTGGACAGGACATGAAATGTCTGCGGATTAAGAACGGAGCCATCGACAGCATCCTGCTGAATGAAGCTTGCTCCTCCGGTTGTGGGTCCTTCTTAGAGGGCTTTGCAAAGTCATTGGATCTGACCATTGAGCAATTTGCCAAGGAAGCTCTGTTTGCAAAAGCACCGGTGGATCTCGGAACGAAATGCACCGTCTTTATGAACTCTAAGGTTAAGCAGGCGCAGAAGGAGGGTGCAGGCCTGGCAGATCTTTCGGCTGGACTTTCCTATTCGGTAATCAAGAATGCATTGTTCAAGGTGATTAAGGTGCGAAGCGAGAAGGACCTGGGAACGAATATCCTTGTTCAGGGAGGTACCTTTTATAACGACGCTGTTTTACGTTGTTTTGAACTGATCACCGGGAGAGAGGCAATTCGCCCGGATATTTCCGGCATTATGGGTGCTTATGGCGCAGCCCTGATTGCTAAGGAAAGGTATGTGGAGGGAGATGAGACCACCCTATTATCCCGGTCCTTGTTGGCCGAGTTCACTGTTCAAGCGGAGAACCAACGCTGTGATAGGTGTACGAACCGATGCCTGTTGACCATTAACACCTTCCAAGGCGGAGAGAGCTTCATTGCAGGCAATCGTTGTGAGCGTGGCGCAGGGATTGAACAGCCATACTCGGAGCAGCTGCCGAATATTTATGATTATAAATATCACAGAACCTTTGCATATGAGCCGCTTCCAATAGAGAAGGCCTACCGCGGCGTTGTCGGAATACCCAGAGTATTGAACCAATTTGAGAATTATCCCTTCTGGTTCACATTGTTTCGTTCTCTTGGATTTCGGGTCATCCTCTCCGGCCCCTCCTCGAAGAGGCTGTACGAAAAGGGACTTGAAACAATACCTTCTGAATCCGCCTGCTACCCGGCCAAACTGTGTCATGGTCATATCATAAATCTGATTGAGAAAGGAATCGATACGATATTCTATCCTTCCGTAGTGTATGAGAAGAAGGAATATCAGGAAGCCAGTAATCATTATAACTGTCCGATTGTAATCTCATATTCTGAGGTGGTGCGCAGTAATATCGATGAGCTGAAGGAACGAAATATCAAACTCATCAATCCCTTCTTATCCTTAGATAACGCGGAGAAGCTTACGGACAGAATGCTCGAGGAGCTGGAAAGCTACCGAATCACCAGAGGAGAAATGAAACAAGCGGTTCAGGCGGCTAGTGCGGAACGGGAACAATATAAAAAGGATATTCAGAGTAAGGGCGAAGAGACGTTAACCTACCTTCGTGAAAATAACAAAAAAGGGATTGTATTATGTGGTAAGCCGTATCATGTGGACCCTGAGATTAATCATGGAATTGCTAAGCTGATACAGTCCTATGGCATGGCGGTACTGACGGAGGATAGTATTGCTCATTTATCCACGCTCCGACAGAAGCTTCGTGTCGTGGACCAATGGGTATACAATTCCAGATTATACCGAGCAGCCTCTCTGGTAGCGAAAGAACCCTGTCTGGAGCTGATTCAGCTTAATTCTTTTGGCTGTGGCCTTGATGCGGTAACCTCGGATCAGATTGCGGAAATACTCGCAGCCGGTGGAAAGCTGTATACGATGCTGAAGATTGACGAAGGTAATAATCTTGGTGCGGCAAAGATCAGAGTACGTTCTCTCAGGGCTGCGGTGGAAGAGAGGGATAAGCTTAACCCGTATATACAGCCTATGATGGAGTATGATGGCAGACCGATATTTACCAGGAAGATGAAAGAGGCACATACGATACTGGCACCACAGATGGCGCCAATTCATTTTGATTTGGTACAGACAGCAGCAAGAGCCTGCGGATATCATATGGAGGTATTACCTGCTGAGGATAAGACTGCGGTGGATGAGGGTCTGAAGTATGTGAATAACGATGCCTGCTATCCGGCAATCCTTATGATTGGACAGCTTGTACAGGCACTGAAATCAGGAATGTATGATGTGAATAATACCTCTGTAATCATTACTCAGAGCGGCGGAGGCTGTAGAGCCACCAATTATATCGCCTTTCTGAAGCTTGGGCTGAAACAAGCAGGATTTCCTGATGTCCCCGTAATCTCCCTCAATACACTGGGCCTCGATAAGCAGCCGGGCTTTAAGCTTTCACCAAGTCTGATCAATCGATGTATCATGGCCTTAGTATATGGAGACCTATTCATGCGATTGATCAATCATACCAGACCCTATGAATGCTTTCCGGGATCTGCACAGCTGCTTTATGAGAAGTGGATGAATAAAGCCAAGATTAACCTGATTAAGGGAAGCAGAAGAGAATTTCATGGTAACATCAGAAGAAGCATTGAGGAATTTGATTGTCTTGAGGTCGTAAATATACCAAAGCCAAGGGTTGGGATTGTGGGTGAGATCTTACTAAAGTACCATCCCACCGCCAATAATGATATTGTAGCGATTATAGAACAAGGAGGAGCTGAAGCCGTTGTACCTGATCTTATGGATTATTTCTTATATTCTACTTATAATTCGCGCTTCCGATTCCGATATCTTGCCGGGTCGAAATTGAACAGCAGCCTGAGTGATATCGCACGGGCTTATATTATGAGATATCGGAATGTTGTAATGGAGGAGCTGGCGAAGAGCAGACGCTTTCTGGCACCCACGCCGATTGAGGAGTTAGCCCACATGGCCTCCTCCGTGCTTTCCCTGGGAAATCAGACCGGAGAAGGCTGGCTGGTGACAGCAGAAATGATGGAGTTTTTAGAACAGGGAACGAAGAATATATTGTGCGTTCAGCCTATGGCATGTCTGCCAAATCATATCACCGGCAAGGGAATGATTAAGCCCTTAAAGGAACGATTTCCACAGGCTAATATTATGCCGATCGATTACGATCCGGGGATATCTAGTGTCAATCAACTAAATCGCATTAAGCTGATGTTGTCGGTTGCATTAAAGGAGTTTATAACAAATTAACGCTCATATGAAATTGGAGAGCTATGATAGATAACAGTAGGAATAGAAGTATCTGAACTGCGATCAATCATAGTTCTTTTTTCATGGTAAAAAACTTATTTTATAACGATAGAAAGTCCTCAAGCGATTGAAGGAAGTTCACTTTGAGGTAAGTATAGAGAATATAATAATATCCAATAATTTTATATAGTGGAGTTAATGGATGATGATACTATAACAACAATATCTTGGTTCTTAATATCTAATGGAAAGCGGATATAGTGTTTCTTTTTCTTTTTCAGGTATAAAAAACACACTATTTCATCGTGATGCCGTGATGAAATAGTGTGACACAGTATGCTCAATGTTATTTCCAAGGTTGTATTCCACATTTTTGATATATTTCCATTACTACAGGTTCTTTACCTTTTATATAGCTGTCAATATCATGTGGAAATTTCTTTGACATTTCTATTTTTATTTCACTATATTTTATACAATCGGAAGGATGCAACCTTAAATAATCTCGAAAAGCCATTTGCCTTTTGAGTTCTGCTGAGTCCTTTGGACATACATACAAATTGTGTTGCATTAAATGTGGTTTATCTGAATATTTAAATGCTTCACGGTCTTCAATACCCAAATTACCCTCATGTTCGTATCCGATACTGGATAACTTTTCAATTACAACAGGTAACTTAGTATTTTCAACAATAATATTCATGTCAATAATAGGCTTCGCCCATAGTCCTGGTACGGAGGTACTACCAACATGTTCAATTGTAATAATATCATTATAAATAACAGGTAATACCTCATCTCTGATTTTTTCAAATTCAATAATCCAGTTTTCATCATACGGTACAACGACAATAGTACGAATATTACACATAGCACCCTCCCGTTTATATAAACTTCTCTTTTCGTATTCTGGTAATTAGAAATCAAAAACATGGTAATATTATACAGTGAATACTACATTAAAATCAATAACTGTATCGCTATAAACTAATTAAAAATTGCTATAGAAAACAAAGGGTTAGTGTGCTAACCCGTATTGTTCCATGTATCGCCTGAAACGAATATATTGTTCATCTTCCTCAGAAATATCATAATGCCGATTTTGTTGAATAAGCTGAATTATTATCTCATTTATATTTGGAAGTTTCATTATACAGGTAATAATGCTCCAAGTAGCCCATTTGCGATAGTTTTTGATACCATTATCTTTACAAACCTGATGAAGCTTACTCTTAGACTGGTCACTCAGGAACTTTAGCTTATCAAAATCAATAACAGTATCTTCTTCGTCAAATTTGAAATACTTATTTTTTAATACACTACGAGCTTCTTTAGTCTTTTCTTTCAGAAGAGTAATATAGCGAGGCGTAGGTTTTGGTAGAGTTATTTTGGCAGATTTTAAATCATTTGTGGTATAAGATACCTGATAACGTAAGATTTCAATGAAAATCTTCTCTGCATCGTTATGGGAAGAGGGATAATGACCGTTATCTACCCTCCAGTTATGGACGTATGAAAAGAAACCAATATAATCTGACAGGTATTTAGTAGATACATAGGTTTTAGTTTTACAAATAAAATCCTTAATCTCTGAATGAAGTTCATTTACACGACCAAGATTTAGCGAGTTCCCAGTTTTTATTTTCTGGAACTCGGTATAATCAAGATAACCTTTATTAGTAATACGGTCTATCAGACCTTCTTTGTATAGCTTTTCAATTACCTTATTATTAATTTCTTTTTGTGAAGATGCTAATGCCTCGTCATACCTTGTGGGTGTAACATATCCGTTATCATTCAAGACTTTAAGGAAGTTGGAGGGTCTTTCATAATGAGTAATATTAAATAGTTTACAGTAATCTCTATATACTTGGTTAGCATCGGTACAAATATATGCAGGGTTACTTAGGTGCTTTTCAGTAAAAATATCAGTAGTAAGCCTACCAAGCCCTGTAACGTAGCATACACAATGTCCTATATTGTCTATTGCTGTGGTCACAGTGGCGAATTCTGGACCCATTACACCGAGTTTAGATGGTCTGTATCCATAACGAGGTTCACGAACGTCATTCTTGTCAATATGGCTAACCAGATTTCTTGACCCCTTCTGAGATTCACGGATAAATGTTTCATCAATCTGTACAACACCACTAAGTTGTGGTTGTGGCATTTGTGCAAGGGCATGAAGAAGCTTATGTTGCCATAAGAATAATGTTTTATGGTCAATGCCAGTACACCCAAAGTCCTTTTCCAAAACTCTCTGCATTCTAATAAGAGAATAGTTATTAATGGTCATTTCTAATACTTTAACCCAAACATCCCAATGCCACTTGGTTTTTTCCAAAATGGTCTTAGAAAAGGGTGTAAACTGAGTATTGCAGAGCTTACACCGATAACGCTGGGTATGTTTACGAATGCCGTTTTTAACATAATGTCTTGTTTTGCAGATGGGGCAAAGGATGTTAACACCAACTGCTTCTAAACGTTTTTGAAAGTCGGTCATTGTTAAGTGGTTTAAGTCATCTTCCAAAAATACTTTATGATTTTTTGCATAGTTATCCATGATTAATCGAACAGAATTAAGTGGTAATTTCTCTATGTATGAGACAACTTCATTGAATTTCAAAGATTTAGTAGAAGTCAATGGCATAACCTCCTTTCGAATGCGTGTTCTGGTGATATAAGTCTATTATAATACATCTTAGAAAATTTTCAACCAGAAAAAGAACGAATGTTTGCTAATATCTTAGGAAGTGCTTATAAATACTGAGATAGATGCCATCATCCTATTTCTCCACTATATAACAATAATTATACTTTATTGACGAAGGGGGAGGCGAGTGCTAGAATTATTAATGTGCCTTTCCCGTTGCAGTATTTAGATAGACCGGAGGCTGATACAGGAGGAAGTTGCTTTGAAGAAAGTAATAATGTATCTCAAACCATATGCATTACGAATGCTTTTCGGTTTTGCTATTAAGGTCCTTGGAACCTTTATGGATCTAGGCTTGCCTTGGGTATTAGCCTTTATCATTGACGATGTAATTCCTTATCAAAAGATATCATTTATTCTACTATGGGGCTTGGCCATGATTGCCCTATCCGTCGGTGCCAGAACCTTCAATATTATTGCCAATCGTATGGCATCCAGAGTAGCGCGTAATGCCACAGAACAGCTGAGGCATGATTTGTTTCGTAAAATTCTCAGTCTCTCGGGCAAGCAGCTGGATTATTTTTCTATCCCATCCCTCGAATCGCGAATGACCTCAGATACTTACAATATACATAACATGATTGGCATGATGCAGCGGATCGGAGTTCGTGCACCTATCATAATTATCGGCGGAATTGTCATAACAAGCACTCTGGAGCCGGTTCTCACACTGGTATTGATCGGAGTGCTGCCTTTTCTCGCATTGGTGGTATATCTGGTTTCTAAAAAAGGAATCCCATTATATCTCGGCTTACAGGTATCAGTTGATCGGATGATCCGTGTAGTCAGAGAAAATATTACCGGAGTTCGCGTTATCAAAGCGTTATCAAAATCTGAATATGAGAAGGACCGTTTTGCTGAAATGAATTCAGAGGTATCGGGGAAGGAGCAAAAGGCCGGTATCACTATGGCATCGACCAATCCTATCATGAACCTGCTGTTCAATCTCGGGCTAACCCTGGTGGTAATCGTAGGAGCCTTCCGTGTGAACAGCGGAGCCTCGGAACCCGGTAAGATTGTGGCATTTCTGTCTTATTTTACGATAATGCTTCATGCAGTTATGGCCATCCAGCGCATCTTTGTAGTATATTCCAAAGCAATCGCCTCAGCCTCCCGTATCGGTGAAGTACTGAATACTCCGGAGGATTTGCTCGTTGCAGAGAAGGAGAAGAAAGAGATTCACCCAGGGGAACATATTGCATTTCACAAGGTATGCTTTTCCTATACCGAAGAGCCTTGTATCATGGATATTGATTTCAGTATTAAGAAGGGTGGAAGCCTTGGAATTATCGGTTCAACCGGTTCCGGAAAAACGACCCTGATCAACCTGTTAATGCGTTTTTATGACGTAGATACAGGCAGTATTATCATCGACGGTCAGGACATCCGAAGTATAGATAAGTCGGAGCTTCGTAAAAAATTCGGTGTAGTCTTCCAGAATGATGTTTTATTTGCCGATAAGGTCTTTGAAAATATCAGTCTCGGAAGAGACCTTGACACAGAGAGAGTGTTGGAGTCTACCGAACATGCGCAGGCAGCTGCTTTTATCGAGGAGCTGGAGGGGAAGCTGGATTTTAGACTTGCAATTAAAGGAAGTAATCTGAGCGGCGGGCAGAAGCAGCGACTTCTTGTAGCCAGAGCCTTGGCCGGAAGACCGGAGATATTGATCTTAGACGATTCCTCCAGTGCACTTGACTATAAGACAGATTCCATGCTGCGTAAGGCAATCCGTGAACACTATACCGATACGACTACAATCGTGATCGCACAGAGAATCAGCTCCGTAATGAAGCTGGATCATATTTTGGTGTTGGAGGAAGGTCAGATGGCAGGCTACGGAACCCACGAGGAGCTATTGGAGCATTGCGAGGTATATAAAGAGATATATCAGTCCCAGCTGATGTCGTAAGGAGGTGCGATATGCCAAGAAGCGGTGGAAAGTCAATGATCAGTGAAAAAACAGACAAACCGAAGGATACGAAGTATGTGATCAGGCGTCTCTGGAAGTATGTTTATCATAATAAATGGATGTTATGTGCTGCGATCCTTCTGACAGTTGTCAGTAATCTGCTTGCTTTAGTCGGACCGCTGCTGTCCGGCTATGCAATTGATGCAATTGAGCCCGGCAAAGGCCTGGTCATATTTCGGAAGGTATTCTATTATGCGTCCTGGATGATTATATTCTATGTCGTTTCCTCCGTATTATCCTACCTGTTATCAGTACTCATGATCCGTTTCAGTCAGAGAATTATCAAGAAGATGAGGGAAGAGGTGTTTACCAAGCTGGTGGAGCTACCGGTGGGATATTTTGACCGAAACCAGGCAGGGGATATCATCAGCCGTATTTCCTATGATATTGATACGGTGAATACGTCCCTCTCTACGGATGTAGTGCAGGTATGCGCCAGCATTATCACGGTAATCGGCTCACTTATTATGATGATAATGATATCACCGACGCTGGTACTGGTCATGCTGGTAACGATACCCTTATCCATTCTGTATACAAGATATATGGCAAAAAAGGTTCGGCCCTTATTCCGTAAACGTTCTGCAAAGCTCGGAGAGATGAATGGGTTTGTGGAGGAGATGGTATCCGGACAGAAAACCATCAAAGCATATGCCGCGGAAGAGGCAATCATGGAACGTTTTGATCATCTGAATACGGAGACGGTAGAGGCTTATTATATATCCGAATATTATAGTAGTATCACCGGACCAACCGTGAATTTTATTAATAATTTATCTCTATCTCTGATTACGGTATTCGGAGCGATTCTCTATCTGTTTGGCCGGATGTCCCTCGGAAATATCTCTTCCTTTGTACAATACAGCAGGAAATTCTCCGGGCCGATTAATGAGGTGGCAAATATCATCAGTGAGCTTCAATCAGCTGCCGCTGCTGCCGAGCGTGTATTCAAGCTTATGGACGAAGCGCCTGAGCCGGAGGATATTGACGGAGCGAAGGAGCTTACGGAGGTTTCCGGCGATGTAGCGATGGAAGGGATCACCTTTGGATACCTTCCGGATAAGCCGATTATTAAAAATCTCTTCCTACATGCCCATCCCGGCAGCCTGACTGCGATTGTCGGTCCGACAGGCGCCGGAAAGACTACGATTATAAATTTATTAATGCGGTTTTATGACGTATGGGAAGGAAATAGCTTTGTGGATCAGCAGGAGCTGCGTGATCTGACCAGAGGGAGTCTTCGAAAGGCTTATGCCATGGTACTTCAGGATACCTGGCTGTTTCAGGGGACAATTTTTGATAATATTGCCTATGGCAAACAAAATGCAACGAGGGAAGAAGTGGTAGAGGCGGCTAAGATGGCCGGAATGCACTCCTATATCATGAGATTACCTCACGGTTATGATACCATTATCAATGAAGACGGAATGAATATCTCCAAGGGTCAGAAGCAGCTGTTGACCATCGCCCGTGCGATGTTATTGGATGCCAAGATGCTGATACTGGACGAAGCAACCTCGAATGTTGACACCAGAACGGAGATTAAGATACAGAAGGCAATGAGAAAGCTGATGGAGAAGAAGACCTGCTTTGTTATCGCACATCGGTTATCCACCATTCAGGGAGCAGATAATATCCTGGTTGTAGACCAGGGGAATATTATTGAACAGGGTACTCATAAAGAGCTCATGGAGAAAAAGGGCTTTTATTATAAGCTATATCAGTCACAATTCGAATAAGGGGCTGGAGGACACGATCATTGAATATTTTCATGCTGATGTAGAGACAGATGCCCGCAAGATTGAAGCTTATCTGAAAACGCAATCATAGTATATAAGATATATAATAGGAAAAGGAAAAGAAGAAGGGTTATCCCCTTCTTCTTTTCCTTTTCCTATTATGATTAGAGCACCTATATTTTTACTCAAGTATAATAAGCTCTTCAATCAGTTCGGCGGCATCGCGGATAAAGACGGGACACAGCTTATCCCATAGGTTATTCTCTTTTATGTATTGCAGGCCTTCCGGAGTGCTTAAGTCACTCTTTAATAAATCACAGCATATGATTGATCCATGGATTGCGGTAAAGCGGTCCGTGAATTCTCTGGCAAGCTGAAAGCATTTTTCCTTGGAGGCATTATCCTCCGGAAGATATTTACCGTATTTCAACCCAATTAACATCAGCGCTCCAGTTACAGCACCGCAGGTCTGTGCGGTCCTTGCTATGCCGCTTCCGAAAGGAGTGGCAACCTTTAATGCGGTCACCGGGTCCATACCTAATTGTTCGCAGTAGGTTGAGAATATCGCCTGAGAACAATTAAAGCCGTTACTAAAGCATTGTACTGCATTTTCCACCTTACTCATATTGCTACCTCCATTTTATTGTGTTTGTGTCCCCTGCCACCTTACAAGTTTTTACTAAAATCCATAAGATTGGAAATGATTGTAGCACTAACTCCTATGCGTTGCTAGAATTATTTACATGCTCTCGCAAAAATAAAATTCTAGCTTGACATTCTACACGAGAATGATTATACTTGCAAATTATACAAATATAAAAGCAAAAGCGTTGATAAGAAAGAGTAAGAATGAAGCCGACTTACAGAAAGCTACCGGTTGATGAGAGGGGCAAGATGGCACATTCCGAATACATCTTTGAGCATCACACCGAACAGAGAATTCTAAGTAGGCTGTTGACGGTCCCCTGCACCCGTTATCGTGCTAGAGTATAAACAGAGCTGATAGTAGCATTACTTCACTCAGGCTTTGACGTACTCAAAGAGGTTGGCTATGAAAGTAGCTGATAAATATGAGGTGGTACCGCGTGAGTAATCCCGCCCTCTAAGCAATTAGAGGAGCGGGTTTTTTGATTCTCACGCAAAGCATTTATACACAATTATAAAATGATATCAAAAGGAGAATCAGTATGAGAACAATCAATAAGGATGAACAGCAAAACATCGAGGAGCAAATCAAAATAATAAGAAAGGGTGCTTTAGAGATAATATCGGAGGAGGAGCTGAGGGAGAAGCTGATAATATCGCTGGTGGAAAACAAGCCACTGATTGTTAAGCTTGGCTTAGACCCCAGTGCACCGGATATTCATCTGGGTCATACGGTAGTTCTGCGTAAGATAAGACAGCTTCAGGAGTTAGGACATCATGCAGAGATCATCATCGGGGATTTTACCGCGAAGATAGGAGATCCTACCGGCAAATCTAAAACTCGTAGACCACTGTGTGAAGAGGAGGTCCGAAGAAATGCCGCAACCTACACGGAGCAGATATTTAAGATTATCGATCCAAGTAAAACTACGGTTCGTTTTAACAGTGAGTGGTTGTCGAAGCTGAACTTTGAGGAAGTAATCCAGTTAGCAGCAAGTACTACGGTAGCAAGACTTTTAGAACGGGATGATTTCCAGGGACGTTTTCGTCGAAATGAGTCCATCGGACTTCATGAATTCTTCTATCCGTTGATGCAGGCCTATGATTCGGTTGAGATAGATGCCGACATCGAAATGGGAGGCACCGATCAGACCTTTAACATTCTGATGGGCAGAAATCTACAAAGCAGTATGGGGATAGGCAGACAGATCGCCTTGTTCATGCCAATCCTGGAGGGACTGGACGGTGTAGAGAAGATGAGCAAGAGTCTTGGCAATTATATCGGAATATTTGAACCTGCCGAAGTCATGTTTAAGAAGATCATGGAGATACCCGATCATCTGATTCTTCGTTACTTTGAGTTAGTTACCGATGAGCATCCGGATCGTATTGATGAGCTTAGGATACAAATGGAAGCCGGTCGAAATCCCAGGGACTGCAAGCTGGAGCTGGCGAGAATCATAACAAGGTTATACCATACGGAGCAAGAAGCTATAAAGGCAGAGGACTATTTCCACACAGTATTCCAAATGGGAGAGCTTCCGGAGAATATGCCGGAGCTTCGCATTCCGGCAACAAGTAATACCTTGATGGATATCATTCCTCATCTTCTGAAATCGGGAATTATTCCTTCCGGCAGCGAGTTTCGCCGGCTTGTGAAGCAGGGGGGAGTACAGGTCAACCAGAAAAAGCTGGATCAGGTCGAGGTAACCTTTGCAGAGGAGCAGCTGGTTATGCGGATTGGTAAGAAGAAATTCGTAAGAATACTATTTGTTTCGGAGGTTAAATAAGTCATAGAGATAGTAAAAGGAATGGAGAGTTTATAATTACTCCATTCCTTTTGTATCGATTATAGCTCATTCGATATTTGGACGCTTAAAAGGAAAGTATGCTGCTGATCAGTTCTTTTATAGTAGATACGATCTGTGCTTGCTCCACCCTTTTATTCACAGACTTATCTCTGGTTACAAGCTCAACACAATTTTCCTGAAGATTTCTGGGGCTTACGATAACACGGATCGGCACGCCCAGTAAGTCGGCATCCGAGAACATAACTCCGGCACGGACATCCCGATCATCATAAATTACCTCCACCTGTTCCTTCTGTAATTCTTCATATAGATGATCTGCATATTCCTTCGTATTAGCATCATCAACACGCAAGCAGCATAGGTGAACCTGCCAGGGTGCGATGGCTATCGGCCAGATAGGTCCGTATTCATCATGATGGGCTTCACATACGGAAGCGGCAAGCCTGCCGACACCGATTCCATAGCAGCCCATAATCGGATAGTGAAGCTCTCCTTTGTTGTCCAGATACTGCATGTTCATTGCTTTTGTATATTTGGTTCCGAGCTGGAAGATGTTGCCCACCTCAATTCCTCTGGAAAGAGTAATAGAGGGCTTACCGCAATGGGGGCAGATACCGCCGTCCTTAATCTTAGATAGATCATGATAATCTACTTCCCCGATATCCCGAAGAATGTTAAAACCGGTATAATGGTGATCAACCTGATTACCACCGCAGACCAAATGGTCAATACCACGCAAGGATTGGTCATAAATAAGAGTGCATTGGTTGCCATCAAGCTGATAGGGTCCGATAAAGCCGGCAATCATAGGAGCATTCTCATCCAATAAAGCCGGATGAATATGATCGCCGAGATAATTCGTGAGCTTAGCTTCGCTGACATCCATATCTCCGCGAAGGAAGACAGCAACATAATCTCCGGTCTGATCCGTTTGATATACTACAGCTTTACAGGTGTTCTCTACGGGAACCTTTAAGAAGGCGGCAACCTCCTCGATGGTAGAGGCATTTGGTGTTGGCACCAGTTTAAGGGTATCCATCGGCAGAGTGTTCGTATTATGCACAATATTTTCTGCGGCTTCAATATTGGCTTTGTAATCGCATTCCGAACAAATAGCCAGGGAGTCTTCCCCTACGGGAGTTATCAGCATGAATTCATGGGAAATGCTGCCTCCCATCATGCCGGAGTCGGAGGCAACGGAGATAACCTCCGGGATACCTGCTCTGGCAAAAATACGCTCATACGCCTTATGACACCTGTCATAATATTGCTCCAGATCCTCCGCGGAGGTATGGAAGGAATAAGCATCCTTCATCGTGAATTCACGTACTCGGATCAATCCGGCACGAGGGCGGGCTTCATCCCGGAATTTCGTCTGAATCTGGTATATCATAAAGGGATATTTGGCATAGCTCCCGGCATACTCCCGAACCAGCTGCACCGCAGCTTCCTCATGGGTCATACCTAATACCATCGAACTGCCGTTTCTGTCTTTGAAACGGAGCAGCTCTGCTCCGACATTTTCGTAACGGCCGGATTCCTCCCACAAGGAACCGGGTAAAGCTACCGGAAAGGAAACCTCCTGTCCATCGATGCGATCCATCTCTTCCCGGATGATCTGTTCGATTTTCTTTGTTATTCTCTTAAGGGGAGGGTAGGAGGAATAGATCCCATTGGCAACGTATTTCATGTATCCGCCCCGTACCATCAGAGCATGGCTGTCAATGATACAGTCAGCCGGTCTTTCCTTAAAACGGTCTCCAACTAAATTCTTAACTTTCATATAATACCTCCATTTTTTTATTTTGAACTAAAAAAGCCCTAAGCTGTAGAAACAGCTTAGGGCGAACCGTCGGTCCGTGTTACCACCTAAATTCAGAGTAATCTCTGCACTTATCAGTACAAGGCTTTATCGGCCTGATACCTTATCCGGCTAACGGTGGATGTCCGGTGAAGCCTATTAATAATCGGTTCGGTTCACAGCTCTAAGATGGGTTCTATATTTCGTCCTTGAAGATTTGCACCAACCATCTTCTCTCTGAGAATTCGAAAATATATACTATTTCTTTTCATAGCCTTTTCTATTATATTTTTGCTAATGCTACCATAAGAATTTCCGGTTGTCAATTAATTTCTTATAGTACAGATACTCAATTGCTTCATATAGGTTAAATGTACGCATTAGTATCAGCTTTCAAGCTATAGCATTCTATTCGACAAGCTCTGCCAATTTTGCTTAAACAATGCTCTATCCTTCGAACGAATGCTTCCTACAGAATTATCTTACCAGGCTCTTTAGATCGGAATAGAAGTTCGGATAGGAGATATCTACACATTCTGCACCTAGAATGTTGGTTTCTCCGTCAGCCAGCATAGCAGCAATGGCAAAGGACATAGCAATACGATGATCGGATTTGCTGTCAATGGTTGCTCCATGAAGTGGTCTGCCTCCATTGATAATCATACCGTCCGAGGTAGCAGTAATATCGGCACCCATGCGGGTGAGATTATCCACCATAACATCGATGCGGTTGGATTCCTTTACCTTAAGCTCTGCAGCATCCTTAATCACCGTCTGACCCTTTGCAAAGCAGGCTAATACGGCAATCATCGGAAGCTCGTCAATCAGAGTCGGAATCAGTTCACCGCCTACCTGCGTTGCAGTCAGCTCACTGGAGCGAACCACCAGATCAGCAACCGGCTCACCGCCATTGTCGATGATATTCTCCATTGTAATGTCAGCACCCATTTGCTTGCATACCTGAAGAATTCCGTCTCTGGTCTGATTGATACCCACATTCTTAATGACAATCTCAGAATTTGGAATCAATAATCCGGCAGCAATAAAATAGGCTGCGGAAGAGATATCACCGGGTACATTGATCTTCTGACCGGTTAGATGCGGGTTAGGCTTAACGGTTGCCGTATTACCTGAGCTTGTTATAGTCGCACCAAAGGTTGAGAGCATCAGCTCGGTGTGATTTCTGGAAAGAGAAGGCTCCGATACCGAGGTTTCACCTTCGCCGTAGAGTCCCGCCAGTAGGATACAGGACTTTATCTGTGCCGATGCTACCGGAGAATTATAATGAATTCCGGTTAAGCCGTGCTTACTGCCAGTAGTTGCATTGATAGCAAGCGGAGCGCAGCCATTATCCTTGAGACTTTTAATATCTGCACCCATCATGGACAGCGGCGACATAATACGTCCCATCGGTCTGCGCTTTATTGATTCATCACCGATTAAGGAGGATTCAAAGCTTTGTCCGCATAGGATACCGGAGATCAGGCGCATGGTCGTTCCACTGTTACCGACATCCAGAATATCCGCGGGTCTGGATAAACCATGTAAGCCTTTCCCTCTAATCATCACATGATAAGAGCCCGGATTATTCTCGATTTCGATGCCGAGCTGTCGGAAGCAGCGTATGGTGGAGAGGCAGTCTGCACCCTGAAGGAAATTGGTTACCTCGGTGGTACCTTGTGCCAGAGCACCAAGCATAACAGAGCGATGGGATATGGATTTATCACCGGGTACCTTTATCACCCCTTTTAATGGTCCACATTTCTGAAAATTCATAGCTTAACTCTCCTTAATCCATGTTCTTGTTATTACATAAATGGGGAAGCATATCAGCTTCGGCTTTCATGACAATTTTTATACTAAGAGATCTAATTTCGCTCATAGATGCGGTAATTATATCTTCCCAGCATGGCAGTCGCTTTCTGCTGTGCTGCTTCATCGTAGAATTCAATACGAAGAACTCCTTCCTCGAATTCCCGGTTATGGATAATTCCGATATTCTTTATACTGATTTGATTACTGGCAAGCAATGTCGCGATAGTTGCGATTGCTCCGGCTTCATCCACAATATCCAGATACACCTCAAAGAGCTTTTTCATAAGTCCGATGGATTTATTCGGGATGGTACTTCGATACTCTCCGGCATCATCAAACATCTGATATAGGAAATCTCCATTCTTTTCGGATAAGGCCTCGGAAGCGACACGAAGAGATTCTATGTAGGAGTCGAGGCATTCCTTGATCTCGTTGGCATTGGTCAGGCAGATGTTTTGCCACATGACAGGGGAGGAGGAGGCAATTCTGGTGATGTCCTTAAAGCCTCCGGCTGCCAGGGCTCTCATTTTCTCCGAATCATCATCCGATTCACGGACAAGATTTACTAATTGAGCAGCAATGATATGAGGAACATGGCTGATGGCTGCGGTAATCTTATCATGCTCCCTGGCCTTCAGTATAATCGGAAGGGAACCCATCCGCTGAACCAGTTGATACATGGTCTGGGTCATAAACTCCGGCGTATAATCGGTAGGTGTCAGGATATAATAAGCATTTTCCAGTAGGAGAGCATAAGAGTTGGCATATCCCGTCTTCTCGGAGCCTGTCATAGGATGACCTCCGATGAATTGAGCTTCGAGCCCAAGTTCCCTCACTGCTTCATGAATATTTGTCTTAACACTTCCGACATCAGTCAGGATACAGCCAGGCTTAAGTAATGGCTTCAATTGCTTAATATACTCGATATTGGATAATACCGGTGCACATAAGAACACCAGATCACATTCGGGAAAGCCTTCTGAAAGTTTATTTGTCACCTGATCCAGGACTTGATCATTAAGAGCTGCCTGTAAATCAGCGCTGGGCTTATTTTGATGATAATCATAAGCAATCAGATAATAGTTCGGATTAATTTTCTTTAATGCCCGGGCAATGGAACCGCCAATTAATCCAAAACCAATAAATCCAATTCTAAAATCGCTTATAAAATCACTCTCAAAATTGCTCATGAAGGCCTCCTGTTTTATATAATCGATAAATGCTTTATGATCCTACGGCTAACCTTAAGCTAACCGGTAAATTATATCCTATTTGGGATATTCTAAGTAATAGATAATTCTAAATAGTAGATAATTCTAAGTAGCAGGTAATTCTAAGTAGCAGATAATTCTAAGTAGAAGATAATTCTAAGTAGTTGGTTATTCTAAGTAGTAGGTTACCCTATCAGTTTAGAATTTCCTACCCATTATTGCAGCTAAAGGTCTGAGATCTCCTGTAAGAGCCTCGAATTGCTCAAAGGTAAGTGATTGCGGCCCATCGGACAGTGCACAGGAAGGATTGGGGTGGGTCTCAATCATAAGTCCGTCTGCTCCGACAGCAACCGCACTCATGGCAAGAGGCTTAACATAAGCTCTTACACCGGTTGCATGGCTTGGATCTACGATAATCGGGAGATGACTCTTTTCCTTAATAACGGGTACGGCACTGATATCCAGTGTATTACGGGTAGCGGTCTCGAAGGTACGGATACCGCGCTCGCAGAGGACAACATTCGGATTACCCTCGGCGATAATGTATTCGGAGGCATTCAACCATTCGTCGATGGTAGCGGCAAGACCTCTTTTTAACAATACCGGTAGACCGGATTTACCGGCTTCCTTCAGAAGGTAAAAGTTCTGCATATTTCGAGCACCAATCTGTAGCATATCCACATACTTTACTGCAGCCTCAATAGCATTCAGACTGGTTACTTCGCAGATAACAGGAAGACCGGTAGCTTCTCTGGCTTCCTTCATGTATTTTAGTCCTTCCTCTTCTAAGCCCTGAAATGCATAGGGAGAGGTTCTTGGCTTATAAGCACCGCCACGTAGTATTTGTGCTCCGGCCTTCTTAATAGCGATTGCCGTCTGCATTAGCTGCTCCTGACTCTCAACCGCACAGGGGCCGGACATAATCACCAGTTCATCTCCGCCGATTACGACATTACCGACCTTAACCTTTGACGGTTCGGGATGAAACTTGCGGTTTGCCAGCTTGTAGCTTTCGGTGACGGATACAATTTTATCTACATCATCATAAATCTCAAGATTCTGATCTCGGAGTTTCGATTTATCTCCGACAACACCGATAATGGTAACCTCCTTACCGGTGGATATATGTGCATCTAACCCTTTTGACTCGATCAGATTCTTAATTCGCTCTATCGATTCCTTTTTAGCCTGAGGCTTCATTACAATAATCATATCATTTATGCTTCCTTTCTATCTGTTGTCATTTTATTATTCTATGTTGTTTTTTTTATTTCTTCCAAGTGCGAAAGATAATCCTTATAAAATCATAGCTAAATAGCTTGAATAAGGATAATTCTTCTTCAATTACGAATTATAGCATAATTCAGGAGAAAAGCATGAACAAGATTTAATACTTTTTGCAGCTTTTTTCCTTGATTTGGCTTTCTGTTTTGCCATTATACTCTGTATTTTTTGCGGTGTCAATACTCTATTGCTTTAAAGCGTTACGGTTCAACGTGCAAAAGAAATAAGTTTGTTTATAATTACATAAAACTATTGAAAAAGTCCAGTTTGTCTAGTAAAATATACTAAGAGGTATCTATGGGTGTCACAAATCAATCCCTACTCGTGCAACTAAATAACTTAGCTAATTTCGCTACTAAGTGAATCACCGGATTTGATATGTGATAGCGAACATTTTGCTCACTTTTGCAAAGTGCGATTGACCCTACTACTTACTAAAAACGTATTGGAGGAAATCAGAATGAATGTTTACACTTCGGAAAAGATTCGCAATGTTGTTCTGTTAGGCCACGGTGGCTGTGGCAAGACTACTTTAGTCGAAGCCATAGCGTACACAACAGGAATACTCAAACGTCAGGGAAAAGTGGAAGAGGGAAATAC
>JAEZKL010000136.1 GCA_023415475.1 Bacillota bacterium
ATAGGTTCGAGCCCTATAGGTCCCATTTGTGCCGGCGTGGCGGAACTGGCAGACGCACAGGACTTAAAATCCTGCGGGACTAATCTCCCGTACCGGTTCGATTCCGGTCGCCGGCATTATTCTATAACTTAATTATAGAGTAATGCTGTTTTCTTTTAAAGACGGCATAAATGTGTGCTTAGCTCAGCTGGATAGAGCGTCTGGCTACGGACCAGAAGGTCGGGAGTTCGAATCTTCTAGCACACGTCGTGAAAGCATTGTATACATGGCATGTATACAATGCTTTTTTTTGAGAATATTAATCAAAATTTAACCCTTGAAACATTTACGAAGCAGAGAGCGTATGATAGAATGTTCAAAAGGAGGCAGATGCCAAATGAATAAAGAGGAATTTTTGAATATATTACGGAATTCATTAAGTGGTGAAGTGACTAACGAAATCATTGAACAGAATGTTAGGTATTATGATGGTTATATAAGCGCTCAGACCCTTGAGGAAGAGGTAGAAATTATAGATAGGCTCGGAGATCCAAGATTGATTGCAAAGACTATTATTGAGGCTGAAAAAGCAGCAAAGGAAAAAAGTATGAATAATTGGTCTAGGACGACGAGTTACCAGAGTCATACCTCAGAAGCAGAGGAGCAATATAGGGATAACTCCGCAGAACATGGCAAGCATGTATTCTATACCAATATGCAATGGTATCATAAGTTGATCGCTATACTGGTAATCGTTGTACTATTTGTGGTAATAGCTTTAATCGGACGATTGGTTATCGGCTTTTTATTTGCTTTTGGCTTACCGATATTATTGATAATATTGATTATGTCATTATTTCGAAAGCGTTAAGCAAAACAGTAATACTTTAGTGACATGATTAAGTGATTTGAATATAAAAGGCCATCCTGATGTAAGCTTCAGCAGAAAATGCTGCTTACTACATCAAAGATGGCCTCTTTATAATTATGCCTAATGATTACATGTTACTAGGATAATGAAAGTGAAACGACCGCCAGGGGGAGCCAGGCGGTCGTTTCGATGAGGGGAGTATAAATAATTAATAAGGGGTTTATAACGTACCAGGGTCGTCCCTGGCACTACTTTATTATAACTCAGATATTTTTATTATGCAATCATTATCTTAAATTAATTAGGTTTAGTTAAAAAACTAATGTTGATAATGGTGCTAAATGATACTAAATATAAGGTTTGATGCAAAATGGCGCACAAAGAATTCTAAATTGTTTGCTATTTTTAGAACAATATCATCGATGACGGATGGAAATAACAGGCGATAATTAGGGGAGAAAATACATAAAGATCTGTTAAATAATTACAATATTTTATGTATATTTAACGCAGAACAGCAAATAATAAACGTGTAATATCAATTTAATAACTCATTAATAGGAGGCCATTTATGACAACAAGTAATAACAATTCAAAAAACAATAATTCAAGTCAGACATCTAATGTAAGAAACACAACAGGTGCAAGCAATAGTAATTCTAATTCAAGTAGAAATGCTAACACCAGCAACGATACTAGCAGAAATGCTAATACCAGCAACTATACTACCGGCTCAAGCCGTAATGTTTCCGGTACCAAATGCGAGGACTCTTCAAGAAACGATGCTGGTTCCTCCAGAAATTTTTCCAGAAATGCCACCAGTAACACGAGCAGAAATAACTTCTTAGATGATATGGATAACAATTATTAAGCAGCAAAAAAATAATTATATTGACAAAAAAACCCTTTAAGAAGAAATCTTAAAGGGTTTTTTATGCGCATAATGATACTTCTTTGAATATTATAATATTGGGGTGAACTGTAATCCTATAAAAAAAGGAAATACCTTCGTCACAAGAAAATGGATAGGAAGGATGTATTGGCTAGCGTTCCTTTTTTTTCTTGTATTTTATAATTTAGGAAGAGGTGCATAATAATATGTCTTTCGATACAATTAGTACTAAGGAAATAGTGAAATATATAGGGAATCCAAATGCATTGATTATTGATTTAAGAGATCGGGATGAATATGATGCTGGACATATACCGGGCGCCGTAAATATTCCTTATGAGGAGCTTGATAGTTATACAGATCGACTTCAACGCAGGCAACAATTAATATTCTATTGTGATCGAGGAAATATTAGTTTATTGGCTGCAAGAGATTTAATGAAATATGGATATAATATTAAGAGCTTATATGGAGGAATAAGTGCATATCACGGTAAGCTGGATAAAAGCGTCTAGAAAAGTTCATTGACTAGTTGCTTAAAGTGCCTTACAATTACAGTTACTGAGTAAATCTGCTTTTAAATAGCAGTAAGAAAATCCGGTTATTCTATACATAGGATAAAACACGGTTAAACGGAGGTAGTTATGAAACAATTTGAATATATTTCCCCCTGTCATTTTGGTCTGGAGGCTGTGCTAAAAAGAGAGCTTATGGATCTTGGGCTTGAAATTACGAAGGTTGAGGATGGTAAGGTTACCTATACCGGGGATGAGAATACCTGTGCAAGAGCCAATGTCTTTCTTAGAACCACGGAACGGGTGTTGTTAAAAGTCAGTACATTTCAGGCTGAGACCTTTGAGGAGCTTTTTGAAAACACGAAAGCAATTCCCTGGGAGGAGTATCTACCGAAGGATGCAAAATTCTGGGTAGCGAAGGCAAACTCTGTGAACAGTAAGCTGTTCAGTCCTTCGGACATCCAATCCATTATGAAAAAAGCCATTGTCGAGAGAATGAAACTAAAATATAAACAGGATTGGTTTGAAGAGACCGGAGCGTCTTACCCTCTAAGAGTTACCATTATGAAGGATGAGGTTACAGTATGTATTGATACCTCAGGAGAATCACTTCATAAGAGAGGATATCGAAAGCTGACCAGTAAAGCACCAATCACGGAGACCTTGGCTGCGGCACTTATTATGTTAACTCCCTGGAATAAGGACCGTATTCTTGTAGATCCCTTCTGCGGTAGTGGTACGATACCGATTGAGGCAGCAATGCTTGGAGCCAGAATTGCCCCAGGTATGAACCGTAATTTCCTGGCGGAGACCTGGTCGAATATTATTCCGGAGAATAGCTGGGCGCAGGCAAAACAAGAAGCGAGAGCTCAGGTGTTGAGTGATGTAGAGATGAATATTCAGGGCTTTGACCTGGATGGAGAGATTATCAAGGCTGCCAGACAGAATGCCAGATGGGCAGGAGTAGATCATTTGATTCATTTTCAACAAAAACCTTTAAGCGAATTAAGTAACAGCAAGAAATATGGATTCATTATAACGAATCCCCCCTATGGAGAGAGATTAGAAGAAAAAAAGGAGCTACCTGGGTTATACAAGGAAATCGGCCGTATATTCGGAGCTTTGGATTCTTGGTCCTATTTTATTATAACAGGTTATGAGGATGCTCAAAAATATATTGGGAAGCAGGCAGATAAGAACCGAAAGATATATAATGGTATGATGAAGACCTACTTTTATCAGTATATGGGACCCAGACCGCCAAAACCAAATAAGCAATAGAGAGCAGTATCGCAGACTTTCTATTGTCATGAATAAAAAAGATGTTGCAAAGCTGCAACGATGTGTTAACATCTATGCTTTGCAACATCTTTTTGTTATAACAATTAATCAATCCTTTATGTATTAGCTTCCTTATCAGCTTCGCTTTGCAATCCATTGTTGTATATCGGAATATACTTCTTCGTTGTTTATCTCGTTCAACAGCTCATGACGGCATTCCGGATAAAGCTTGGAGGATACATTGGAGAAGCCGGCTTTCTTAAGAACGGATAGATACTTTTGAATTTCCCTGCCGTAACCGCCTACAGGATCCTTCTCACCGCTTATGATAAAGAGAGGGAGCTCAGTCTTAGTCAAACGAATGTGATTCTTCTTGGTGGCTCCTTGAATTAGCTTTAATAAATCATGATAGAAGGAGGAGGTACAGGTGAAACCGCAATAGGGATCATGAATATATGCGCCCACCACCGGATTACTTCGGGATAACCAATCGAAAGCAGTGCGGCTGCAGAGGGAGGTATATTTCTTATTACCAAACATAAGATCACTTAAAAATGGTGAGATATGCTTAGGTCCTTTGAACTTCTTAACCAATTCGGAAACGAATAAGCCGGACGTGGTCAAAAGCTTTGCAGGAAAGGCGGTACCGCATAATACGACTCCATTATATTTATCATATTGCTGAATTATGTTTCTTGCAATCAGAGAGCCCATACTGTGCCCGAATAGGAAGAACTTATTACAACGGTTGTTTTGCTCAATATACTCGCTTACAGCGATTCCATCCTCCACAACAAGCTGATATCCTTTATCAGAACCAAAGAAACCCAGTTCACTCATTTTCCTTTCTGTACCATGGCCGCGGTGATCGTAGGTAAATACATCATATCCGTTATTCACCAGATATAAGGCAAAGGTTTGATATCGTTTTTGATGCTCAGCCATACCATGAAGAATTAATATACTGGCTTTCGGTCGCTTTGGACAACTATAGTGAGTAACCTTAATGATATAACCGTCCTTTTGCTTAATTGCTATGTAGGCATCATCGTTCATTTTCCCATAATCTCCTTCTCTGGTTGTAAGAAAGATTGTACGTAATCGCTCCTTATAATTATATCGGTAATACTGTTAAAATGCAACAAAGATGATAGGCAAATCACCCCATAAATCTACAAATTTAGATAATGGCTTCAAAAAAATATTGAGAATATGGTAATGTTATTATATAATCTATGTAATATAGCAGTTAATATAAGAATTATAGTACATTCTAGAACCCAGGAGGGTTAGTTATGGATAAATCGCTGCTGAAGAGGGTAGCAATTCAGAGTATCGCATTAATGGTAGCTGTGATCACCTCCTCCTATGCCTTGGAGCAATACCAGACAGTAAAGATATTCGCCAGTGATATCAATCAAGAGGATACTATGGATACCTTTGAGAAGGCGCAGGGGATTGAATTAGTTGAAAGCGGTATAGCCTTATTGCCGGAGGCAGCAGCTGTCACAGGCTCAGTTATTATGGCTACTTCCCCAAATGATCTTAGGAGTCAGGTGGACGCTGATATAATGAATCAATTAAGCAGGGACTATCTGGTAATTAAGAAACCGAATGCCGAACATATTTCCTTCTCTCTTGAGGATCTTTACGTTAAGAAAAGCATTAAGATCAGTTTGACCGGAGCATTTGAGGATGAGCCGGACAGCTCAAAGATTATGAGGGTAAGGGGAGAAGATTATTATTTCGGAGATCCGGTCTATAATGAAGTCATAACTCAGGAAACGGATGAAAAGAGTGGAACTGTAAAAGAAGTTATTACGAAGGATTATGGACTAGATATCAGTCACGGTATTACCTTTACCACCGTTGCGGATGAAACCGGCTTAAAAAGGACCGAGATACTCATAGAATTAGATAGTGTCTATGCTTATACGATTTATGAGGATAACAATTACTACTTCATCGACCTGAGAAAGCCTTCTGAAGTATATGATAAAATATTGGTAATCGATCCTGGTCACGGGGGTAAGGATGCAGGTGCGCTCTCAAAGAATGAAGAGTATTATGAAAAGAATATTAACCTTGGAATTGTACTGGCATTGAAAGAGCTGCTTGACAAGGAAAATATCAAGGTTTATTATACTCGTACCGCGGACGATACCGTTTTCCTGAGGCCGAGAGTGACACTGGGTAATGCGGTTGATTGTGATTATTACATCAGCATCCATTGTAATTCGAACGAGGTCTCCAGTCCAAACGGTACGGAGGTGCTGTATTATGATACCGAATTTCATGGTGTATCTTCCGGAGATTTAGCCAGATTATTCTCAGAGGAGCTGGGGAAGACGGTAGAACTTGCTAATCGGGGAATCATACTTAAGCATAGGGAGGATATCTTCATTATGGATAAGGCGGAGGTTCCTATGATATTAATTGAGATGGGGTATCTCTCCAATTCAAAGGATCTGAACTACTTAATTGATGAGCAAAATCAGAAAATAGTAGCTCAGGGGATTTATAACGGCATTATGAAGGCCTATGAAGAGCTGCCCGCATCCAGATAGTAATGATAACTGGGTTTCGAAAGGCAATATGGAGGTAAGAATGAGGAAGATAATCTTTGCCACTTCAAACGAAGGAAAGATGAAAGAAATTCGTGAAATCTTAAGTGATGTAGAGATAGAGCTGTTATCTTTGAAGGATGTTGGGCTTAACCCGGATATCGAGGAAAATGGCAAGACCTTTGAAGAGAATGCTATAATAAAAGCGAGAGCTATCCTGGAGCGGACTCATGAAATCGTTTTATCAGATGATTCCGGCCTTGAGGTGGATTACTTGGATAAGGCTCCGGGTGTATATTCGGCGAGATTTATGGGCGAGGATACCTCTTATGATATTAAAAACCAATATATTATAGACCAATTGGCAACAGCAGCAAACGAAGAGAGAAGTGCCAGATTCGTATGTGTGATAGCCTGTGCTTTTCCAAACGGTGATGTAATTACTCGCAGAGCGACAATCGAAGGCATGATCGCGAAGCAGCTTGTTGGTACCAATGGCTTTGGATATGACCCTATATTCTTCGTTCCGGAATATGGTTGTACCACGGCTCAGATGCCGTCCGAGTTAAAAAATGAAATCAGTCATCGTGGAAAAGCGCTTCGTGCTATGAAAGAAGTAATAAAGCAATATTTATTGGAGTTAGAAGTGGAGAAGAAAGATGAAGGTACTGATTGTTAGTGACACCCATGGTAGAAACCACTGCTTAATCGATACAATTAATCGGGTGAGTCCGATTGATTTACTCATTCATCTTGGTGATTTTGAGAATGGAGAGGAATATATCAAATCAATGATTACCTGCCCTGTTGAATTTGTATCTGGTAATAATGATTTTTTTAACGGATTGCCAAAGGATAAGCTGATTCAAATAGGTAAATACAAGGTATTATTGACGCATGGTCATCGTTATGGTGTTAATTTCAGTACCGGTGCCATTATCGAGACAGCAAAGAAGAATAAGGCAGACATTGTTATGTTTGGACATACCCATATTCCGATGATTGATTTATCAGGAAGTGTATGGACAATCAATCCGGGAAGCCTTGCTCTCCCTAGACAAAATGGAAGAGTTCCAACCTTTATTATTATGGATTTGGATTCCGGCGGTGATGCTCATTTTACCTTGAATTATTATAAGGAATAGTGATCGGTTGAATTACTTAATTTGCCTTATTTCATGCTTTGTTGCAATATTTTTAAAAAAAGAAAAAAGTTATAAAAATATGTTGACAATAAAGAAAGGCTATTATATAATAATTCTTGCGTCACGGCTGGAACGAGAAGAAAAACCTTGATAATACACAACATGCGGCTTGCGCAATGGGTGTTGGAAGCCACGTGAGATATGTTAAGAACCGGAAAGAGATTTCCTGGAGTAATATAAATCGGGGTGTGGCTCAGCTTGGTGGAGCGCTTGGTTTGGGACCAAGAGGTCGCAGGTTCGAATCCTGTCACCCCGACTAAGCAGTCATTAGGCTTAGCTGATAATTCCTAGGTATTTCGTTTCGATTGCATAAATCAAACAGCAGGTACGCAAAATAATATAATAGTAATTCTATGCGGGTGTAGTTCAATGGTAGAACACTAGCCTTCCAAGCTAGATACGTGGGTTCGATTCCCATCACCCGCTTGATATTTGGGCTTATATTAATAAGACAGTATCACACCATAATGTGCTAGTAGCTCAGTTGGATAGAGCAACGGCCTTCTAAGCCGTGTGTCGGGGGTTCGAATCCCTTCTGGCACATTTTTCATCTATTGGGATATTTGAAATGTGTTTATGGTGGGTATAGCGCAGTTGGTTAGCGCGCCAGATTGTGGCTCTGGAGGCCAAGGGTTCGAATCCCTTTATCCACCCTATATTGAATTGAATGAAAAGTCTGAAAAGACTTTTCGTTTTTCAATTAAGGTTTTTATTTATTGGGCTATCGCCAAGCGGTAAGGCACAGGACTTTGACTCCTGCATTACGGTGGTTCAAATCCACCTAGCCCAGTTTGATGTTTCACAACCTGGACTGATTTTTTGGCATTAGATTACTTCTGTATTAAAGCTGAAGGTTGTCCATTTACGGGATATTAGCTCAGTTGGTAGAGCACATGACTTTTAATCATGGTGTCCCGGGTTCGAATCCCGGATGTCTCATTTACTATGGAAACGAATATCTTCCATAAGTAAAGATTATGCGGATGTGGCGGAATTGGCAGACGCGCCAGATTTAGGTTCTGGTTCGAGAGAGTGGGGGTTCAAGTCCCTTCATCCGCAGTACACAATAAATAGGTCAAGGACTTTGTTCCTTGACCTATTTATTTGTGCGTATGCAAATGTGATCAATGTGAACAAACACGGTTTGTTCACATACTGCAAGCTTGCTAGCACATATGCGCGTTCGCGAAGCGTGCTTTCTGTTGTATAAAAAATTGATTACCTCATATGAATTGAAGAACCTTTAGCAGATATACTAAGAGAAATAGAGTGATAATGCTGATGATCGAAGTAAATATTACAATTTGTCCTGCTAATTCACCGTCCGCATCCATCTCCACAGCCATCGTAAAGGAGGATACTGCGGTCGGGGAGGCTGTTACCCCGATTAAAGCTACCAACGCTTCACCTCGAAAACCGAGGGCAATGGCAGCAGCGATTACTGCCAGAGGGAAAAGGATAAGCTTACCAAGTACTACTACGAATAGATACTTTAGGTTGGCATTAATTCTACTGAATTGGAAGGTTCCTCCGAGTACAATAAAGGCGAGGGGAGTTGCAACCTTCGAAAGGGATGATAAGGGCGATAATAGCAGTTCAGGAATTTGTATTCGCAGCATTAATAAAATGAAAGCAATTGCAGATGCTATAATCAGCGGATTTTTTATAATGTTAAGAAGAACTTTTCTATAAGAAACCTTACCCCCTCTATAGTATTCCAGTACAATAACGGCTAATATATTAAACAGGGGAACGATAAATGCTGCTAGCAAGGATACTATTCCGATACGATTCTCTCCGTAGAGTGAAGCAGCGATCGGGATCCCGAACAGAACAAGATTACTACGGAAGATACCTTGAATCATGACACTGCATTTTTTCTTGTCTTTAACAAAGAGTGGAATCAGAAAATGCATCATAGCTGCTATGAATATTACGCCTAGAGCAGCTAGTAATAAGAGGGTTCCGTTCTCTTTGTTCATGGCTTCCTCAGGCTCAAGAGAATAGATGTTAAGGAACAGCAGAAGGGGCAGAAAAACTCGAAAAACCAATTTATTCATCACATTCAGAGAATTGGTATCAACGATCTTTCTCCGCTTTAAAATATAACCGATTGTCATCTGCAGCATAAGGGGAAAGACTACACTAAAAGCTAATATGATATTGTTCAATTTCTTCAGTCCTTTATGTAATATTCTTCTGGTAATGGTGTTAAGATAGTTTCGCCAGCTTAAAATAATTCTAGCATATAAGAAAACAGAAAGCTATATCTGGGTTAAAAAATAGGAGAGTTTAAAAGGTCGATAGTATGGATACATTATCTTAAGAATATATTAACGCAATTTTAACACGATTATCGCTTTTCTTTATACTAAATTTACAACTATAATGATAGAATATCAATGTTACGAATTTATTGGTTGATTATAACGATTATTATACTTTATGAAAATAGAATTGAGGTTTCCATTATGAATTTTATAAAGAAAATGAACCCAGGACGTTATATTGCCCTAGGCTTTGCAGCTGTAATATTATTGGGTGCGTTTATTTTGTTTCTTCCGATATCACATAGAGAGGGAGTTGACGTCGCATTTATCGATGCTCTGTTTACATCCACCAGTGCGGTATGTGTTACAGGTTTGATAGCAGTAGATACTTATGATACAT
The DNA here is from genome assembly GCA_023415475.1 of Bacillota bacterium. Lineage (GTDB taxonomy): Bacteria > Bacillota > Clostridia > Lachnospirales > Lachnospiraceae > Mobilitalea. The sequence continues at coordinate 9,978 of JAEZKL010000136.1, forward strand.
ACAATGTGTTCGGTCAAATTGTGGTAGCCCTTCTGATACAGGTAGGTGGCTTAGGTGTTACCTCGGTTGGCGTTGGCTTCATGCTGTTGGCCAGAAGAAAAGTGGATTTTAAAGATCGTGTCTTTGTTAAGGAAGCACTAAATCTTGACTCGATGAAGGGTATCGTAAAGCTGGTTAAATCGGTGCTGCTCATGACATTATGCTTTGAGGGAGTCGGTGCAATTCTCAGCTTTATTGTATTCTCCGGGGATTATCCTCTGCCCAGAGCAATCGGTACCAGTTTGTTTCATTCGGTAGCATCCTTTAATAATGCCGGTTTTGATAACCTGGGTGGTTATAAAAACCTTCTTGATTATCAGTCGAATGTATTATTGAATCTGACTACCTGCGGTTTGATCATTTTTGGTGGATTAGGTTTCGTAGTAATAAAGGAGATCCTTTACAAGCATTCCTTTAAAAAATTCAGTTTTCATTCTAAGGTTGTAATTACTATGACAGTATTATTACTGGTGGTAGGAACTGTGTTACTTAAGCTGACAGAGGATATCAGCTGGCTGGGAGCCTTTTTCTTCAGTACCTCGGCTAGAACAGCAGGCTTCTCGACATATCCGGTTGGAAGCTTTACGAGTGCCGGATTATTCATTTTAATAATTTTGATGTTCATCGGTGCATCACCCGGATCAACCGGTGGTGGTATTAAGACAACAACAGCGTTTACTTTATTTACTACCGCTTACAGTACGTCAACCAATAAGCATTGTGGCGGGTTCAAACGGAAATTACCGAATGAAATCATCATGAAAGCCTTCATATTGACATTTTATGCGATGTTATTGGTGTGCTTCAGCACGCTGTTATTATGTGTTCTGGAGCCGGAATATACATTTATACAGCTGTTATTTGAAGTGGTATCGGGTTTCGGTACAGTTGGCTTGTCCACAGGCATTACACCGGATCTTAAGCCTGTCAGTGAGTTTATTATCATTGTTACGATGTATATCGGTAGAGTAGGTCCATTAACAATTGCATCTTTATGGTCGATAAAGCCGAAAACCAATGTGAGCTATTCAGAAGAAGCGATTACCATCGGTTAATGAACATGGAGGATATTTAAGGAGGAAATGTATGTTACAATATAGATCAGTGATAGAATTTGGTATAATCGGCTTAGGTCGTTTTGGATATGCACTAACCAAGACCTTGGCGGCTGCCGGAAAAGAAATTCTGGCGATTGATACAATCGAAAGCAGAGTGAAACAGGTTCGCAACGTTACGGAGAATGCCCTGGTTGTTGGAACGCTGGATAAGGAGACCCTGGAGGATTCGGGTATCCAGAATTGTGAGACGGTAATTGTGTGTATCGGAGAAAGTATTGACGTCAGTGTATTAACTACCTTGAATGTCATTAGTATGGGGATACCCAGAGTAATAGCCAGAGCAATGAGCTATGAGCAAGGCCTAATATTAGAGAAGATCGGAGCTGAGGTGATCTATCCTGAGAACGACATGGCAGTACGCCTTGCAAACAAGCTGATTAATTCCAGCATTATGGAGACGATTGAATTGAGAGGTGATATCGCAATCACCGAACTCCGACTGCCCGCTAAGGTTGCGAATCAGACAGTTCAACAGGCCAATATACGGGGAAAATTTAATTTAAATATTATAGCACTGGAGCATAACGGTGAGACTACTACTGAGATTTCTCCGGATTGTGTATTGCATAAGGATGATAATATCGTAGTAATCGGACAAAGAGATAATATTAAAAAATTTGAAAACTATTTATCTAAGCCTTAAGTATTAATTAAAAGAACACCTAAATACTCCGCATAAGCGGCAGATCCTTCGTCTTCGAGTTTTCCACGATAGAGAGAGGCTTGGCCATAATAATTTTCTTTTCTCTTTATTTACCAGTAGTATCATAAAACCCTTGGTAATACCGTGTCTTTTGTGATATACTAATTCCTGAACAATAAAGAGAAACATTGATTATAGGCTTACTTAGAAAAGCCGACTATACGGAGGAATATAAAAATGCCAGAATCTGACACAGAAAACTTGATAGGCCAGCTAATTGTACTTATCATACTTACAGCTGTAAATGCTTTTTTTGCTTGCGCTGAGATGGCCATGGTATCATCGAACAAAAGTAAAATCAGAAGACTTGCGGAGGAAGGAAAAAAGAGTGCAATTTTAGTACAGAAATTCAATGAAGAACCTACGAAGTTCTTATCGACGATTCAGGTAGCGATTACACTGGCAGGCTTCTTCTCCAGTGCTACTGCGGCACAAGGCTTATCTGATCCGCTGGGAGAGTGGCTTAGCAACAGGAATATTCCCTATGGAGGGCAGATTTCCTTAATCGCGGTTACGTTGATCTTATCCTATTTTACTCTTGTCTTTGGTGAGCTTGTTCCGAAGAAGTTAGCACTACAAAAGCCGGAAGCAATCAGTATGTTTATCGTTAAGCCGATCAAGGCAGTATCGAAGGTTGCATCCCCCTTCATCAAGCTGTTAACCTTTTCCACAAATCTGGTGACCTTGCCCTTTGGTATCAAGGAGGGCAATACGGAAGAAATCTTATCCAGAGAAGAACTGATTTCTCTTGTTAATGAGGGTCAGGCTCATGGTGTTCTGAATAAGAAAGAGAAGGAAATGATTAATTCCATTATGGAATTTGATGAGAAGATAGCCAAAGAAATCATGACACCAAGAATTAATGTGTTTTCTATCGATATAGCTGCTCCGAAGGAAGAATATCTCGAAGATCTGATGAAAACAAAATATACCCGAATTCCGGTTTATGAGGAAGACATCGATAACATTATCGGTATGCTCTATATTAAGGATTTCCTGAAGGAGGCTGTAAAACGAGGTTATCGGAATGTTGATGTCAGAACTATCATGAAGAAGCCATATCTCGTACCGGAGAGTAAGATCATCAAGGATCTATTCCGTGATCTGCAGATATCTAAGAAGCAGATAGCGGTATTAATAGACGAGTACGGCGGCTTTGCCGGTATCGTAACCATGGAGGATCTGGTAGAAGAAGTTATGGGTGATATCGAGGATGAATATGATTCAACTCAGTATAAAATCAAGAAAATCGAAGAATCCACCTACCTGCTTGATGGGATGGTAACGCTGGATGAATTGAATAATCAATTGGATTTACATTTATATTCTGAAAATTACGATACCATATCCGGTTATCTAATTGATCATATCGGTACCATTCCACAGGAGAATGATGACCGGACAATTGAAATTAATCACTTGGTGTTCAAATTGGAGAGTGTAAAGAATAAGAGAATAGATAAGGTAAAGCTCTATATTGGTAAGGAAGAGCCGGAAGAATAGGCTGTAGGAAGAGGAGGGATTATAAGATGAAGCATAGGCCGACGATCGAATTTGGTATCATTGGATTAGGGCGATTTGGATTTTCCCTTGCTTCTACTCTGGCAGAAGCTAAAAGAGAGGTGTTAGTGCTCGATAGCAGTGAGAATAAGGTAAGGCAGATACGTCATCTGACAGAAAATGCACTGGTTGTCAGCGATCTTTCGAAGGAAACGTTGATGCAGTCCGGTATTCAAAATTGCGAGACTGTCATAATCTGTATCGGTGAAAAGGTAGATGTCAGCATTCTGACCACACTGAATGTCATAAGTATGGGAGTGCCCAGAGTGTTAGCTAAGGCAATCAGCCTGGAGCAGGGTAAGATACTTGAGAAGATAGGCGCAGAGGTTATTTATCCGGAGCACGATATGGCAATACGCCTGGCGAATCGTCTTATGTCCTCAGGAGTAATGGACTATATTACGCTCAACGATGATGTTACGATTACGGAGCTTCGACTGACCTCGAAAATTTCAGGTCAGACCGTTCTTCAAGCAAGCATAAGAAAGAAGTTCAGATTGAATATCATAGCTTTGGTACAGAATAAGAAGACAATCACCGAGATTACGCCGGATCTTGTTCTTCATGAGAACGATATCGCCGTAGTAGTCGGTAATAAAGAGCATATTGAGAAGTTTGAGACATATCTGACTTCTGTAAAATAAATCTAAAAGGGATGCTTCAAAACAGTTTGAATTGTTTTGAGGCATCCCTTTTAGTGTGTTGGGGGATTATCCAATGATGTTGATTGGATAATTTATCGAAATTACGAAATAAGCATTATTTGCGACTACCGGTGTTACCGGAGCCTTCCTTGCCATGATTACCTCCTCTGGAGTCGGAATTAGATGAATCTTTGATTTTATCCTTATCATCCTTGTCTTGTTTTTCCGTTTGATCCTTTGCTAACTCCGATTTTTTTTTATCCTTACCGGATTGCTTTGCAGCCTTATCTTTCTTGCTTTCGGAAAGCTTTTGATCTCCCTTGCTGGAAGCAGAAGAGGTATCCTCGACCTTTACATCCTTTTGATCTTCTTTTGATTTATTGATTGACGGATCATCATGCTTTTGCTGCTTGTGATCATTCTTTTGCTGTTTTTGCTCATCCTTTTGCTGCTTGTATTCATCCTTTTGCTGTTTTTGCTCATCCTTTTGCTGTTTTTGTTCATCCTTTTGCTGCTTGTATTCATCCTTTTGCTGTTTTTGTTCATCCTTTTGCAGCTTGTGCTCATGCTTTTGCTGCTTGTGTTCATCCTTTTGCAGCTTGTGCTCATCCTTTTGTTGCTTCTGCTCTTCGCGCTTCTCTTCCTTCGCGTTTTCTTTCTCGGAACGATCAGAAGCTTTTTCTTCCTTGGTGATGACAGAGCCGGATTCGGAGGAAGCTCTTCGGTTTTCCTTCGTGGCCTTCATAATATCTTTGACTGAACGATTAAGCCATTCCTCAACATCAACGGAAGCAGGATCGGAAGAGGAAGCCTGAAGCTTCTCAACCAGATTCAATTTTCCGGGTGTAACACCGAGTTCTCTTGCTTCTTCCACGCGTTCAAGACCAACGCTATATGCTTCGACTATAACATTTTCTTCGGCTTCGCCGATTTCTTCCTCTACAGCCAGCGCTAAAACATTAGCCAGCTCTTCGGATTTATCTGTATGCTCACTTGCGGCTGTAATTACGATACCGCCCTCTGTGGTCGTGTTAAAATAACCGGCAACTGTAATCTGTTCTACTGTCTTTAATATTGCATCCTCAATTGTCTTATTCTTTAAATGATCAAGAGTTATTTCCTGTAGGATTTCTTCACTATCATCATTAACCGCTTTTACAGAAAGTACTCGGTCAAAACGGTTCACCGTATACTCAATAGACGGATTAACGTCAACACTGACATAAGAATATGGGGTTGCGTATGCCCAGGTACCTGTGCCCAATATAACAAAGGCTGCTGCTGATGCTGCAAATACAGCGATCTTTTTTGTAAATTGCACCTTTGAATCAATAATTTGTATCTCTTGTCCTATCTCATATCCATTATTTTTCATGGTCACCACGCAACCATTATCAGAAAGGGCAGCAGCCTTATTATTCCTAATTTCAACTATAACTGCTTTCATTTGTTATCTCTCCTCTCTAATGTATCGAAGATAATCTGCGAGATATGGATATTCTCCGGATAGTATTTCTATCGCTGCTATTATATATTTTCGATGACGCTCAAGAATTTTTCGGGGTACATGAGTGCTCTTTTCTATCATTTTTAGAGGAAGCTGCTTTGTTGTACGCAATTCATTTAACAAAAGGCTATTCATTAATAGATAATTAACAGCCGTCGCGCAGGCCTTCCTGGTTTTTGTAGCATGGGGTGAGCATTCGGATAGATCATAAAAGGAAAAACCATACTCAGAGAATACCAGATTAACAGCTTCTATCTCCCATTTGAGATCATTCGAGTCCTGTTTCGACACTTGTTCTGCTACAGCCATTTGAAGAGACGGATTCTCAGAATCTTCTTCCGGCTCTGTATCAAAGATGATTGGATCAACAGATACTTCTAAATTGAATTTAGTCTGACTTTTTATGTAATCAATAAGGCGTCTTTTAATTACTAAATTCACAAAGGACAGAAAGCTTCCTTTTTCAAGATTGTAATCATCGATTGCCTGTGTAAATGCCATTAGGGCGATTGACCATTCATCATCGCTCTTTGTTATGTAACGGTGGCAGGTCTTGGATGCACATTTTAATATATAATACTCCTGCTGGCGGATAAGCTGATCCAATAAAGTCGGATTATTCTTTGCCTCAAGAGCCATTGAATCTATCTCTCTCATAATAATGACCATGCCTTTCTCACTAACCTAATAACATAATAATACATTTTACTCTTGGTGACTTTTGGCTTTATTGTATCATTGAACATATCATTATGTAAACCCATCCATTATCCTAGTTAAATATTACTTGATAGGTAGCCAAATATGACACGAATGTCAAGGAGGTGAATAAACTGTATTGAGATAAGGATTACAGCAATTCTCTATGTTTACAAGGAGGTTTATATGATTAACAATAATGCGAGAGAGGCAAGGTTTCAGGCAGGCATTCCCTATAATGATATCGTTTGGTATGATGTTGTGGGTCAACCCTTCGGAACAGCCGCTTATTTTAATGCAATCATCTTTGGAGATGCCAATAATATTGTAGATACGAAGGGTGCAATGGCTGTAGGAGGAAATTTCGTGAGTTCAAGAGGACTCACTCTTGGCTATGGTAACGATTTAAAGTTAACAGGAACTGGATACAGCCCTGACCTGGTCCGCTTTTTGGTAGGCGGTAATGTAGCAATGCAGGGGCCGCTGGTTGTGGTAGGTCATGTTGTTGTAGGTGGAAACTTCCGCGCAGCCAGCGGAAGCACATATTTGATAGGTAAGGATGGTACGAATAATCAGGTACAGGAACTGACGCAATTGTACCAGGCCAATAATGGAAGCAGATATTGGCGCGTAAGTGACCGTGACACCCATTATCTAATATCCAGTTATGATGTACCCCGCTTTATTCCTGCAAGTCGAATAGGCGCGAATGTAAGTGCTTTCTTCGAAGAAGCCCGCGAAAGCATCATGGATTTTCAAAATTGTATTGTAAATCTTACCCCCAACGGAACGGCAGTGCTTCGTTATCATGAATGGATTCTAAGAGGAAATGACCCGAACCAGAATGTATTTGTAATAGATGTACGGCCAAACGGAATTCTGAACAAGGAAATTCGTTTTGAGATTCCGGAGGGGAGTCGTGCCATTGTAATTCTCCGTACCGGAAACAATGCCCATCTGCAATATGGTCTCTGGGGAGCAGAGAATTTAGCAAATCGTACACTTTATGTATTCGAAGATGCAAGGAATATCTATATGGAGGTACCGGCAGCAATATGGGGAAGCATTCTGGCACCCCAGGCAATGTTCCATGCTCATCAGACCGGTGGTACTGTCAGTGGAACTGCCGCACTGGGGGGCCTAGCAGTTAGTCCGACCAGCGGGTTTGAATTTCATCTATATCCCTTCGTAGGAGGGGTAGTGTGTGGTGAGGTGACGCCTGCGCCAATACCGTTACCAACACTGACCC
>JAEZKL010000147.1 GCA_023415475.1 Bacillota bacterium
TGTGCAGATTGACGAAAAACAAATAAATAAATTGTAAAGTTTGTGCACACTTCTGTCGAATAACATGCTATACTATGTTTGTAAACCCCAATACATTATATAGTTTTTGCTACACCCCCATAAGTAACAAAAATACCTTCTCCGAAAAAGGACAGTCCCATAACTGTCCTTTTTTATTTGCGCTACAGTGAGTTTCTTCCAAAACGTAAAAATCGATATATTCTCCCATGGTTCTGCGTATAATTAATATATAGGATCAGATGATTTTGTATTGGTTTAAATTAGAATAGAATCAAAAAGTGCCTGCATCGCAGGCACTACAGTTACTGTTGGATTTGCAATTTGGGGGAACAATATGTTAATAATTTATAATCGTTTCTTAAAATATACCTTTTTATTTCTGACCGGTGGATTTCTGTATGGAGCCATCGAGATACTTAGCCGTGGTTATTCCCATATATCAATGTTGATTGCCGGTGGACTCTGCTTTGTGTTGATTGGGTTATTGAATGAGAGATATTCCTGGGACATGTCAATTATCAGCCAAATGGTCATCTCTGCATTTATCGTAACCGGCGTGGAACTAACCGTCGGTATTGTGGTTAATCTCTGGCTTAAGCTGGGAGTATGGGATTATTCCAGACAGCCATATAATTTTCTGGGTCAGATTTGCCTGCTTTATACGAATATCTGGTTCTTTTTATCCTTACCCGCAATACTGTTGGATGATATGCTCCGTTATCTGCTTATGAAGGAGGAAAAACCGCATTATAAATTCTTCTAGGGAATAAGTACACAGAACTTGTCCAATAAAGCGGCAGGGTGATAGGAAAGCTTCGAGGTACGAAGTCCAAGGTCGCCTACATCCTCTTCTCGGTTGATGTATTGAATTCCGAAGCTATCTCGCATATCACTTGAAAATTCCTTTACGATCATCTGGTAGGAGCCGGGATAATCGCGATTAGCCTTCTCGATATGACAGTATAAGGTATCCTTAATGATCTCGCCGATGGACATGGCAACAATAACACCATCCACCTCAATAAAGGCACCGGGAAGCTTAAACCTATCCAAATATGGAATAAGCTCCAGGGTTCTGCTTAATTCCTCCTGGGCAAGGGATGATTCTTTGCCATGGTTTTTCTCATAATCCATTAAGAAATCGATCACTCTTGGAATATTCTCAGTCGTTATCCTTTGATAGGTATAATTCGGATACAGCTTCTTGAATTTATTAATGTGGTTTCGCTGTCCGCTGTATTTTCTCCCGGCCATGTCCGCCAGGTCATCTGCATGATACAGATAGTCCGCCCAATCGCGATTGGAGGTACAGGGTTTTGTTCCTCCGAAATCATCAACCAGAATAGCAACTGCTTCTTCGGGAACGGTGCAAAACCACATAGGAATGTCATTTGCTTTGCAGTATTCCCTGATAGCCTCCATGGCTTTTGACAGTGAGCCTCCGCCTACCGGAAAGGTAAATGAGGTACGGTTTAAAAACTTCACTTTATATAAAATCATATCATCATATATTGTGAAGCTGGTCTGGTAGAAATCTCTCCACATATACATTGCTCCCGTGGTATAATCACTGGTACGACTGATTTTATATTTAAAATATTCTGCTGTTTTACTTATATTATCAGCAGTAATTGGATCAAACGTTAACATAGTAGCCTCCTAAATCAATTTCGATTAAATTTCACTATATCACATCATGTCGAATCTGTCTAGACAGCGTGGAAACGGTTAATATAAATATTATATCGCAAATTATGTATTCTTATCCAAAGAAAGGAAGTGTTAAAAACCCTCGAATTAAGGTAAAACCTTGATGAGACGGAATTATTTTCTAAAAGTTTATAAAACAAAATCAAAATCTTAAATTTTTCTAAATTGAGTAGCGATGAGGGTAATACTTATGTTAAAATTGGTTCGTGAGAAGGCTTGAAAAAGGAGATTATTTATGAAGCTGCTGCTGGTAGCAATCAATGCAAAATATATTCATTCCAATCTGGCTGTTCATAGTCTTCGGGCTTATGCAAGGGAGCAAGGGATCGCTGATTCGGTTTCGTTGGCGGAATATACGATTAATCATTCCGATGAGGACATCCTTAGAGGAATTTATAAGGAGAAAGCCGATGTGATTGCTTTTTCCTGTTATATTTGGAATATCGGGATCGTGTTAAGGCTCACCAAGGAGCTATGTAAGGTTTGTCCGGAGGCAAAGCTTTGGCTTGGCGGTCCTGAAGTGTCTTATGATGCCATAAAGTGCTTAACGGGATATCCTGAGCTTTCCGGGATTATGATCGGTGAAGGGGAACAGACCTTCCTCGAGTTGATGCAGCACTATACCCTGGGAAGTCTCTCTTTAGAGCAGATTGCCGGCATTGCTTATCGTGAAGGAGATAAGGTGAGGGTAACAAGACCTCGCGAATTGCTATCCCTAAATGATATCCCCTTTCCTTATGAAGAGCTGGAGGATTTTAAAAACAGGATTATTTATTATGAAAGCAGCAGGGGATGCCCTTTCTCCTGCAGCTACTGTCTGTCCTCTGTGGATAAGAAGATCAGATTTCGTAATACGGAGCTGGTTAAACAGGAACTACAATTTTTAATAGACAGACAAGTCCCTCAGGTGAAGTTCGTAGATCGGACTTTTAATTGTAACAAGCTACACGCAATGGAGATTTGGCGATATATCAAGGAGCATGACAATGGAATCACCAATTTCCATTTTGAGATAGCTGCTGATTTACTGGAGGAGGATGAGCTTGCGTTTCTGGCAACACTTCGGCCTGCACAAGTGCAATTTGAGATTGGGGTACAGTCTACGAATCCGGATACGGTAGAGGTCATCCATCGTAAGATGGATCTTAACCGTCTACGGGTCAATGTGGACCGAATCAAGGCAGGTAGGAATATTCATCAGCATCTGGACCTGATTGCCGGGCTTCCGCTGGAGGATTATCATACCTTCGAACACTCCTTCCTGGAGGTGTATGATATGGAGCCGGATCAGCTGCAGCTGGGCTTTCTAAAGGTATTAAAGGGTTCGCCGATGGAGGAGGATGCTAAAGCTTACGGCATCGTATACCGGGACAATCCACCCTATGAGGTATTATATACAAAGCACCTGTCTTATGAGGAGCTACTTAAGCTTAAGGGAGTCTGCGAAATGGTTGAGATATATTATAACAGCGGACAGTTCACCAGTGCCGTGGGTTATCTGAAGCATTATTACCCTTCTCCGATGAAGCTCTATGAGGAGCTCTATACCTATTATGAGAGTAGGCATATGGAGATGCAGGCCCACAGCAGAATAAAGAGATATGATATACTGTTGGATTTCTTTCGCGATCAGGTTCTACCCGGACTACCGGGGACAGACGAGTACAAACAGGAGATCCTGGAATTATTTAAAGAAATACTTCTGATGGATCTGTTCCTGCGAGAGGACATGAAGAGTAGGCCAGCCTTTGCAGCAGATCGTACTCAAAAGAATTACAAGGATTTCTATGATAGGTATCGCAAGATGCATCAATTAATTCATATTGAGGAATTTACTTATGATATTGAGGTTGCCGTAGCGGAGGGAAAAGCTGTAAAATGTAGCACAACGATTTTATTTAATTATAGTGACAGAGACTCCATTACGAAATCAGCCAAAATAGTCAGAATTTAACCTTATTATCAGAAAGGAGGCACAGGCTTGGCCAACCAAAGAATTCCCAAAAAAGAGCGGGAGAGAATGGAGCGCATCATTGCTGCTCTCAACCGAGAATATACCACAGAACATAAGATTTTTCTTAATCACGAGACGCCATGGCAGCTACTGATTGCTACGATCCTAAGTGCACAATGCACCGATGATCGTGTAAATATCGTTACGAAGGATTTGTTTAAGAAATATCCAAGTATACAGGCATTAGCTGAAGCGAAACAGGAGGAGCTGGAAAAGGATATTCATTCTACCGGATTCTATAAGAATAAAGCAAAGAATATCATTGCCTGCGCTAAAACGCTGGTAGAGCAATATAACGGAGAGGTTCCCAGCGATATCGAAGCCCTGACCAATCTGGCCGGAGTCGGCAGAAAGACAGCGAATGTAGTCCGCGGAAATATATATCATGAGCCTAGTATCGTTGTGGATACACATGTAAAACGGATTTCCAATCGACTGGGTTTTACGAAGGAAGAAGATCCGGTGAAAATAGAATTTGATCTGATGAAGCTGTTACCGAAGGAACAATGGATCGCTTACAATATTCAGATCATTACCCTGGGAAGGACCATCTGCACAGCAAGAAAACCGAAGTGTGAGGAATGCTTTCTAAAGGAAGAATGTATCTATGTTAAAGGAAAAAACGGCGGAAGCCGTATAAAATAAACAAAAGAATGGAAAATATATTTTAAATCACAGGATGAATTAATATAAATAAAAAAATCTTGCTTGATTCTATAAAATATCATAAAATAAACATTGCCTTTTATGATAAGCTACCTAATTCGAGGAGATATCGATTTTAGCTCTTCAATCAACTTCTCCTTATCCTTGATTTTGGTTTTATGAATAATTTCGATGAGAGCATCGATTTGCTCGGAGTTGTTTTGATCATGATATATTTCGGTCAGCATCCGATAAGCATTGGTAACATCGGTAAGACAGGAAAAGATGCTAAATTCAAGGACAGCCTGGGCGTCAGAGGTATCACCATTGTCCTTCAGTCTACTCGCCCATTTCTGGAGCATGCTTACAAAGCTGGTATAGTTGTTATCATAAGAAGACAGAAGGTTAAAATTGGCGACACCGTATTCCAATTTTAGCTCGGTATTTGTTTTACCTGACAGGTTGATCATTTTGCGTTCGGCATATTTTTTGATGGTATCCCGATAAGCATTGATTGTATCATCCTCATGGTCCTCCATCGGAAGATGATCTAAGTTAACAGTCAGATATTCAAGCTGTGAGATATCCTTCCGACGGGCTAAGTTGGAGTCATGCTCTTTCAGCCAGAAGAGTTCAAGTGACTTTTTTGATACTTTTCCGCTTTTTCTTATCTCATATTGCAGCCAAATAATAAAAATTAGTAAAAGTATGGACGCTACAGGGATTCCCATCAGTGTTCACAACCTTTCGAATAAAATAATATAAAAGAGGTGAAATAAATGAATTTCTATAATAAAAAATCAAGAAAAATAATCTCTACCATTATCATAATCATATTGGTTTTAGCTATGGTAGTACCGACTATTCTTAGTGTCATTCAGTAAGCGGATTCCTTCGAATGTGGCCCTACTGACCCTACTGCGTTGATATTATGTTGTATTAAATATACATAATTGCTGCACAAATGTCAACGAACGAAAGAATGACTTGAATAATCTCCTGTTTATGTTAAAATAGGAAGAAGTCACAAGAAACACAGCATTTAGTAACAGAATGATTAATATTAGTCATTAGAAAGTGAGGATGAATATGGGCAGAAAAAATATGATATTATCCGCAATTTCTTTACTATTTCTAACCCTTATACTTACTGTAAATACCGTACATGTGTCTGCTGAAGAGAAAGATAATACAATCGTAAAAGGTGTGTTTATAGATGAAGTTGAAGTCAGCGGTATGACGAAGGAACAGGCAGAGGAAGCAGTTAAGAGCTTTGTCGATGGTTTAAAGAACAAAGGTGTTGCGATAATGGTCGGCAATGAAATTGTCTATACTACCATGGGTGACTTAGGTTATCAGATGGAGGATAATGAATATATCGAGACAGCCTTATCTCTTGGAAAGAGCGGAAACCTGATTAAACGCTATAAGGATATGAAGGATATTGAGCAGGGTAGTATAATCTATCCGTTATCCTTTATCTATGATAAGACAAAAATCAAGGATATCGTGGAAAAAGATGTCAGTGCTTATAATATAGCGCCTGTCAATGCAACTATTACAAGAAAAAACGGCGAATTTATCTATGGTGACCATACCGTTGGAAAAAAGGTTAACGTCGATGCCACAGTACAGGCAGTAGCTTCGGCAATTGATCTTTGGAATCGTCAGGATATCGTTGTAGATGCAGTGATAGAAGATGATCTGCCGATATATACAAAGGACGTAGTAGAACAATGTAATACAGTTCTTGGAACCTTTACTACCGAATATGCCGATTCTGCAGAAGGCAGAGCAGCAAATCTTGCGAACGGTGCCAGATTAATTAATAATGCAGTATTATATCCCGGTGATGTATTCTCTGCATATGAATATCTTACACCCTTTACCGAAGCGAATGGTTACTTTGTTGCGGGTGCGTATTTGCAGGGTAAGGTAATCGATAGTGTGGGCGGAGGAGCATGCCAGGTTACAACGACCTTATACAATGCAGTTTTGGAGGCAGAGCTTGAAGTAGTTGAGCGCCAACCCCATTCCATGACAATCAGTTATGTGGATTTATCCAGGGATGCTGCGATTGCCGGAACCTATAAGGATTTTAAATTTAAGAATAACACGGACGTTCCCATCCTGATACAAGCAACCACCAAGGGAAGAACGATTACCTTTAAGTTATGGGGTAAAGAGACAAGAGATACCGAGAAGCGAGAGGTTGAGTATGTAACGGTAGTGCTTTCAGAAACTAAGCCACCGGCAGATGTAATCACAAAGGACCCGACACAGCCTGAGACCTATCGTAAGGTAACCCAGTCTGCACATACCGGCTATAAGGCAGAATTATATAAGGTTGTGAAAGAGAATGGGGTTGAGGTTAGCAGAACCTTGGTGAATAAGAGTAATTATTCCGCAGCTCCTAAGTATGTTACCATAGGGACCAAAAAGGTCGAGGACAAGAAGGATAAAGAGGATAAGGATAAACCTAAGGACACGAATCAGGAAGAGCCGCAGGATCCGGTTGATATTCCTACCGATATCCAATCTAATAAACCGGACAACGGCACCAATCCGGAAGATCAGATCCAGGCAGATATCTGGAATGACTTTTGGGATGAGGGATATGAGGACTAACACTGTAAGCATGGAGGATAGTGTGAAAAATCAAGATTTTTCACACGCAAATTTGTGCCTGTGGCCCAAAGTTTGCAGTTATGAAGAAAGGCATGGTTATTAATATGAATCTGGGGAAAGTACCGGAAGCAGTCCTGAAAAGGTCTGTTCTTAATCAAATAGGACATAGACGTGAGGAAGTTCTGGTTGGTCCAGCGATTGGCGAGGATTGTAGTGTCCTTGCAATAGAAGAGGATGAATTGCTGGTACTGTCAACAGATCCGATTACAGGAACAGTTCAGGATATTGGTACCTTAGCGGTTCATATTACTGCCAATGATATTGCCTCTAACGGGGCCGAGGTGATTGGCATAATGCTTACAATATTGTTACCCGACAAAACCGAGGAAGCACAGCTAAGGACAGCAATGCAGGATATGGAAGCTGCCTGCAGACAGTTGAATATAGAGATTATCGGTGGGCATACCGAAGTGACCAAGGCGGTACGTCAACCAATTATTACTGTAACCGGCGTCGGTAAGATGAAACGTAGCGATATGATTAAGACAGCAGGGGCGAAGCCCGGCCAGGAAATCGTTATGACAAAATGGGCCGGACTGGAAGGAACTGCAATTATAGCAACAGCGAAGGAAGCAGAGTTAAGGACAAAATATAATCAAAGCTTCTTGGATGACGCAAAGAAAATGATGGATTTTATCTCTGTCGTACCGGAAGCGAGAATAGCGCGAGACTGCAAAGTAACCTCCATGCACGATATCACCGAAGGAGGGATTTTTGGCGCTCTCTGGGAGATTGGCGCCGCCTCGAAGGTCGGTCTGGAAATCGATCTGAAGAAAATTCTCCTGAAGCAGGAAACCGTTGAGATCTGTGAGTTTTATGACATTAATCCATATATGCTTATTTCCAGTGGGTGTATGCTGATTGTTACAGATCAGGCAAACTATCTGGTGGACCGTCTAAAAGCAGGTGGCATAGCTGCTGCAGTAATCGGACGTATTACAGAGGGAAATGATCGCGTGATTATAAATGAGGACGAAAAACGTTATTTAGAGCCGCCAAAAAGCGATGAGCTATATAAAGTGATGTAATAACATTGTCTTTAGCGAATTAGCAGCTGATAGATTGGTAAGGAAAAGAGAGGGGATAGGTATGAGAGAGAAGATATTAACTGCAATTGATAAGAACAGCAAGTTATCTGCTGCGGATCTGGCGATTATGTTAGGGACAACCGAGGAAGAGGTTGCCGGTATCATTAAGGAGCTAGAGGACGAAACGATCATCTGTGGTTATCCGACCCTGATCAATTGGGATAAAGTTCAATGTGAGCGAGTAACTGCATTAATCGAAGTAAAGGTAACTCCTCAGCGTGGACTTGGCTTTGATAAGATCGCAGAGCGTATCTATCAGTTTAGCGAGGTACAATCCGTATATCTGATGAGCGGAGGCTTTGATCTGACAGTAATCATCGAGGGTAAGACGATGAGAGAGGTAGCGAACTTTGTATCGGAAAAGCTTGCTCCGATGGATGCAATCTTAAGTACCGCAACACATTTCGTCTTAAAGAAATACAAAGAGCATGGTCTGCCACTCGTACAAACCAAGCATGATGAAAGGATGTTGATTACACCTTGAGAAATCCATTGTCGAAAGCAGTTGTGAATATCCCCCCTTCCGGTATTCGGAAGTTCTTTGATATTGTGAGCGAGATGAAGGATGCTATCTCCCTTGGCGTTGGTGAACCTGATTTTGATACCCCTTGGCATATCCGTGAGGAGGGTATCTATTCCCTGGAGAAGGGTCGGACCTTCTACACCTCCAATGCTGGCTTGAAGGAATTAAAGTTTGAAATCTGTAATTATTTGAACAGAAGATTCGAATTAAGGTATGATTACAATAAAGAGGTTATGGTTACCGTGGGTGGCAGTGAGGCAATTGACATTGCTCTCCGTGCTATGTTGGAGCCCGGAGACGAGGTTTTAATACCTCAGCCTTGCTATGTCTCTTACCATCCTTGTACGATTCTAGCAGGCGGCGTACCGGTAGTAATCGAGCTTAAGGCAGAGAATAACTTTAAGCTTACAAGACAGGAATTATTAGCTTCCATTACCGATAAAACTAAGATTCTGATCTTGGCATTTCCTAATAATCCGACCGGTGCCATCATGGATAAGCAGGATTTGGCCCAGATTGTGGATGTTATTATCGAGAAGGATCTGATTGTAATCTCCGATGAGATATACTCTGAGTTGACCTATGGCAGAAAGCATGTATCGATTGCTTCCTTTCCTGGTATGAAGGAAAGGACTATATTGATTAACGGCTTTTCTAAGTCTTACGCTATGACAGGCTGGCGGCTTGGCTATGCTGCAGGACCGGCTATGATTATGGAGCAGATGATTAAAATACATCAGTTTGCAATTATGTGCGCACCAACCACTAGTCAATACGCAGGTATCGAAGCAGTAAAAAACGGTGATGACGATGTTGAGATGATGAGGGATGCTTATGACAAGCGTCGCAGATTCGTGGTTCATGCCGTACGCGATATGGGCCTTGAGTGTTTTGAACCTTTTGGAGCCTTTTATGTATTTCCATGTATCAAAAGCCTTGGGATGACTTCGGAAGAATTTGCAACAAAACTACTTCTGGAAGAAAAGGTAGCAGTTGTTCCCGGAACAGCATTTGGTGATTGTGGTGAAGGATATCTGCGTATATCCTACGCATATTCCATAGAAAGTCTCAAAATTGCTCTCGAAAGAATACAGAAATTTGTAGAAAAATACAGAATGTAGAAATTCATGCTACATTTAGTTGAAAAATGCATATTGATTGTGATAAAATGAAATTATGATACTAAGGAGGTGATCGAATGGCTAACGTAAATGCTGACCACATTAATCCATTCTTAATCGCATCGACTAAGATACTCAAGGAAATGTGTTTTGTTGATGCTAAGGTCGGTAAGCCCTATATTAAGAACCCCGCCTTCTTTGACAATACTCTGCTTATTTTGATTGGATTCACTGGTGAAATGAGAGGACAGGCAATGATAGCATTTGAGAATTCAATAGCCTGTGATATTGCATCAAAGATGATTATGATGCCAATTACCGAGATGGACGAACTTGCAAAGAGTGCGATTAGTGAACTTGGTAATATGATAATGGGTAATACAGCAACTATATTTTCGACCAAGGGGACAGCGATTGATATTACACCACCCACTGTTGGTAACGGTACAATGACATTCAGTGCAACTTTTGCACATAATATATGTGTTCCGCTTTTATATGATGGAGATAAGATGATTGAAATACATATTGCGATTAAAGGTGATTAGTTCACCTTTTTTCTTTGTATAAATGATTGAATTGTCAAAAGCTCATATTAAACATTGTTTCGCCAATTTGCACGATTTCATGTTTCAATTGCGTGATACAAAACGTAGTTCATTCGCAACACGCTCTCGTATAGCTTTTGACACTCCAGTTTAAACTAGAATATATCTGTTAGAAGTGAGGAATTGTGCATGAACATTGTATTATTAGAGCCAGAGATCCCCGCAAATACCGGGAATATCGGCAGAACCTGCGTAGCTACCGGAACCAGACTGCATCTGATTGAGCCTCTTGGCTTCCGTCTGGATGAGAAGGAAATCAGGCGTGCCGGACTTGATTACTGGAAGGACCTTGATGTTACAGTCTATAAGAATTATCAGGAATTCCTGGATAAGAATCCGAATGCAAAGCTTTTTATGGCTACCACGAAGGCTCAGCACTCCTATACCCAGGTGCAGTACGATCCGGACTGCTTTATCATGTTTGGCAAGGAAAGTGCGGGTATTCCGGAGGAACTGTTATTGGCTAATAAACGTAATACCATCCGTATTCCGATGGTTGGAGATATCCGTTCTCTTAATCTTGGTAATTCTGTGGCGATCATACTTTATGAAGCGATGCGGCAGAATAACTTTGAGGGAATGCGCATGGAAGGCCAGCTTCACCGACACAGCTGGGATGAAGCCTAGGGATTAGATGCAAGGGCTGATGTCCCTTGCCGGGGTAATTTATGTGTATGTAAGATTACAGGGTACAGACGCTAGAATGTTTGTTAAACCGATCCATTAATCGATTGTACTAAGCAGATGACTACCTGTATTATAAATGAGTTAATGTATTAGAATGCTACAGGCCGGCGCGAATGGACATCCGTGTCCATCGCACCTAAATCCGCCATCCTTGGCGGATTTTCCTTTATATAGAGCACATTTATAATACAGCTATTCATCCGCTAAGTACAATAACGATTATTGGATAAGGTTTACCAAACACCCCAGCATCTGTACCCTGTAATCTTTATATACATTATTGTCCGGCGAGGGACATCAGCCCATTTATTCAATCGCCTTGTGCTTCTTACGGTGGAGGTCTGATTGCCGGCTTCCATGAACCGTGAACAGAGAAAGAACAAAACAGATTTCCAAAAGTTAATATATGTGGTAGACTTTATGCATACAAATAATTATCCGATACGGTTTGTTATAATGAGTATAGAAAGGCAATTTGTATGGAGAATAATATGAAAGCATTTAATGAATGTTTTGAGAGTGTTCCAAATTTAGAGACTCAGCGTTTCATTTTACGTCCTTTTGTTCGAGCAGATATGGATGATTATTTTGATATTATAAGAGATGAACAGGTACAGAAGTATCTTGGAGGCGGAGTTCCTCTTTTCGATAAGGAGCCACACATTACCAACTGGCTGAATAACATTAATGGTAGATTGTTAAAAACCAGAACTGTCTTTACATGGTGCGTAGAAGAAAAGAATACGGGGAAGATAGCAGGAAGAGTGGATTTGGGTGGATTTCAGAAGAAAACAATGGCCGATATTGCTTATCATTTTAGCAGACCTTTTTGGGGACAGGGCATTGCTACGGAGGTGGTAAAAAAAGTGACAGCGTTTGGGCTTGATGAATTGAAGCTTAAGCGAATTCAAGGATTGGTAAGAATAGAAAATGTCGCATCAATACGTGTACTTGAGAAAAATGGCTTTGTAAAAGAAGGGGTGCTGCGCCATTATCCTTTCGGCAGCGAATTTCATAATGTAGCCATGATGGCAATTGTGGTTGAAAACGATTCATAAATTGCAGTAATTAAAGGCCTCCTATGATATAATAATAAAGAAGACCTCATATATACCTATATTTATACAGACTTTTTTTCGCAGACTCAAATATGAGTATAGGTTATTTACTATTTTGGTTTTTTAGTATTTCTTCAATCTCTTCGACTCTTTTCTTGAGCTCCTGAAATTCTCTTGAGGAGCGACTTATCCATCTGAAATATCTGCATATCTCAAGTATTGCGATTATTATTAATCCGAATATAATACCGCCAATCACTGCCTCCAAATTAGTTTTCCTCCTTTATATGATGAACCAATAAAGAAAATATTCAAGGGATGTATTTATATTCTAAGGTATTATCCGTTGCAGAATAAGCATTATACATTTATTCTGAGGCTTTGGTCAGAGAGAAGATGAATTCGGTGCCGACTCCCTCTGTACTGATGACATTGATATTCTCGTTATGAGCTTGGATGATTTCTTTGGTGATGGAAAGTCCTAAGCCGGTTCCCTTCTTATCTTTACCTCGGGAGACGTCCGTCTTGTAAAAGCGTTCCCAGATCTTCTTGATGGAATCCTTCGGGATACCGATACCATAATCCTTTACGGATACGAATACCTTCTCACCCTTCTCCTCGGTGCTTACCTTGATTTTGCTGTTGGCATGGCTGAACTTGATGGCGTTATCCATCAGGTTATAGAGTACCTGTTGGATTTTACCCATATCTGCTTCAACCAGATCCTGCTTTGCGGAGAAGACAAGGTTCAAGGTTATCTTCTTCTCTCTGCACGCCCCCTCGAAGGCTTCCGCAGTTTTTTTGATAATATGATTGATGTCAAAGGTAGTAATATCAAGGAAGGTTCCGTTATTCTCAAAGCTATTCAGCTCTAATAACCCGGTTGTCAGCTTAGTGAGACGCTCTGTCTCAAATAAGATGATATTCAAATATTTATCCTGCATCTCATGGGGGATAGTGCCGTCCAGGATGGCAGCAGCATAACCCTTGATGGAGGTAAGGGGAGAACGGAAATCGTGGGAGATATTTGCCACGAATTTCTTCTGATAATCATCCAGCTTACTAAGCTCACCGGCCATATAGGAAACGGCTGCACCCAGGTCACGATATTCGCTTAGACCCTTAAGGATTAAGGCATAATTATAATTACCGGAGGAGTATTCCTTCGCTGCTTTCATCAGATTCTTGAGAGGAACCGCTGTTATATAATAGATATACACAAAGAGCAGAAAGAGCATCGGCAGGAACACCAGGAAGCAGATATTGATGACATCCAGATAATAATTTGTCTCATCAATAATCTCCTGCTCGGAGGTATGAAGCAGAATAAAGCCTCTTGACCTGAAGTTATAATTAATCGGATAGGTCAGGCTGAGCATGGGTTGAAAGAAGACCTCTTCTTGATACACATTTTCTGTGAAGGTATTATCGAGCAAGGATGGGTTAATGTCATAGACGGTTCTATCCTGTGCATTTCTGCTATATGAGGAATCGGCAATAATAACCCCGTCATTATTGACGATCCAGACACGGATATTTAGGAAGGTATCGATGGATTTTAACTGTATCGTTAGATTCTCAAGGGACATCTTGTCATCATAGAAATTAGAGATGTACTCCGAGGCAATTAGCTTAGCCTCATCTAACAGCTGATCCTTCTTATCATCCTTCAGACGACGCTCCAGTAGTTGCATGCCATATGTATTTAATAGCAGAAAAACCATAACTCCGGCAAGGAGAAAACAGATGACTAATCTTGACCATATTGTCTTCTTCATGGCATGTACCTACCTTTCAATTTATTTCTTTGCGTTTTTTATTTCAAATTTATAACCGATGCCCCAGACTGTTCCGAGACTCCAGTCGTTATGATCCTTAATCTTCTCACGCAATCGTTTGATATGGACATCTACGGTTCGGGTATCACCATAATATTCATAACCCCAGATGTGATCCAGCAGCTG
The DNA here is from genome assembly GCA_023415475.1 of Bacillota bacterium. Taxonomy (GTDB): domain Bacteria; phylum Bacillota; class Clostridia; order Lachnospirales; family Lachnospiraceae; genus Mobilitalea. The sequence continues at coordinate 14,128 of JAEZKL010000147.1, forward strand.
TTCTCTCGTAAATACCTGATTTGGATGGGAGGCCAGGAAGTACAATAGCTCCAGCTCTTTTGGCGGCATTTCAATATTCTCACCCAGATATTGGACCGAATAATTGCTGAGGTTAATGATTAGATCGGGATATGCCACATAATCACCGGTGGGAACAGGTACAGCAGAATCCTCCTTATCATCTTCCTTACCTGGCTGAAACCGTCTGAGGACGGCTCTAACCCTTGCCACTAATTCCTTTGAGTCGAAAGGCTTTATCACATAATCATCGGCACCCAGCTCTAAGCCCAATACCTTATCAAAGATTTCACCTTTGGCAGAAAGCATAATAATTGGAACCTTTGAGGTCTTACGTATCTCACGGCACACTTCATAACCGTCAATACCGGGAAGCATCAGGTCCAGAAGCACGAGGTTAGGCTGGTAGGAGGCGAACTCACTGATGGCAGCCTCTCCATCATTTACAATCAGAGTATCGAAGCACTCCTTGGTCAGGTATAAGGAAATCAGTTCTGCGATGTTGACATCGTCATCAACGATTAGTATTTTTTGCTTGGCTATCATCATAAACTCCCTTCAGTTTCGTCATAGCTATGGCTTAATAAAGCCTGATAAATGGCTACACTGCATAGCTGTTACTTAAGCTATTCTAAAGCTTTTACTTGAATTCAACAATGGTTACACCCTGGTCACCTTCTCCGAAGGCACCCAATCGGAAGGATTTCACATAGTTTAACTTCTTAAGACGGGCATGGATGGCATTTCGTAAAGCGCCGGTTCCGCGTCCATGAATTACGGTGACTTGAGGGAGATGCGCAAGGTATGCATCGTCCAGATATTTTTCAAGCTCCGATAGTGCTTCGTCTACCGTCTTACCAATCAGATTGATGTCTGGATGAATGGATGCGGATTTGGACATCTTGATCTTTCCGCTCTGTGTCTTATTATAGCCCGGAGCTGTAATCACTTCTTCGTCCAATAGCTCGATATCTTTAATATTCACAAGAGAACGCAGTATGCCCATCTGTACATAGAGATCCCCCTTAGCATTGGGAAGGGTGCTTACCGTACCCTTAAGATTCAAGCTTATTACATTGACAGAGTCTCCGACTTTTATGCTCTTTGCCGAAGGAGCCTTAACATTCTTCTGCTTTTCTTTCATAAGCTTGCTTTCACTGTCACTCAGGCGCTCTCTTAAGGAATTACGCTCATTCTCCATATCCTTGATATCTCCGCCCTCGTGAAGCCACTTGTTATAACGGCGGATGCTCTGGTCAGCAAATTCCTTCGCTTCCTGAAGTACATTAGCAGCCTGCTCCTTGGCTTCTTTTAAGAGACGTTCACGGCTGGCCTCCAGGGATTCGGTCTTCTTGGCCAGACTCTTCTTTAATTGTTCGATTTCCTGTTTATATTTCGCAATTTCATTCTGTTCCTTCTCGATGGTAACACGGTTTGTCTCCAGATCACTGATAAGGTCTTCGAAGCTCTTCTCCTGGTGGCCGATTCGCTCCTTGGCATCTTCAATGATATTATCCGGAAGGCCAAGCTTGGAGGAGATGGCGAAGGCATTACTTTTACCCGGGATACCGATTAACAGGCGGTAGGTGGGGCGAAGTGTCTCTACATCGAATTCACAGCAAGCATTGGATACACCTTTCGTGGATAAGGCGTAAATCTTTAATTCACTGTAGTGTGTGGTTGCCATGACACGGATGCTTCTACTGTGAAGGGAAGAGAGTATGGACATAGCCAGTGCTGCACCCTCGGTTGGATCAGTACCTGCACCTAATTCATCGAATAATACAAGGGAGTTAATATCTGCTTTATCCAGAATCTTCACAATATTAGTCATATGGGAGGAGAAGGTTGACAGACTTTGTTCTATACTCTGCTCGTCACCGATGTCGGCATATACCTCCTCGAATACGGCTAGCTCAGAGCCGTCAAATGCAGGGATATGCAGACCGGCCTGTCCCATCAGTGTCAGTAAGCCTACTGTCTTAAGGGTAACGGTCTTGCCACCGGTATTCGGTCCGGTGATAATCAGCATGGTGAAGTCTTTACCCATCATGATATCAATCGGAACCACCTTCTTTGAATCAATCAGCGGATGACGTCCCTTCTTAATATTCAACCTGCCCTCCTTGTTGAAGCTTGGCTGGGAGCCCTTCATCTGCTTGGATAAGGAGGCTCTGGCAAAGATGAAGTCCAGCTCAGACAAAGTAAGGAAATTATACTCCAGGCTCTCGCTGTACTCTGCCGCTTGATTGCTCAGCTCGGCAAGTACCTTCTCGATTTCCTCCTGTTCCTTGATGGCTAATTCCTTCAGCTCATTATTCAGACGAACAATGGCGATGGGCTCGATGAACAGGGTGGAGCCGGTGGAGGACTGATCATGGATCATTCCCTGGAACTGGTTCTTATATTCGGAGCGGATGGGAAGGCAGTATCTGCCGTTACGCATCGTAATAATATTTTCCTGTAGCATGGTTCTGGAGGAATTTAAGATGGAGCCTAACTCACTGTGTATCTTGTCATTGGCATTCTTGATAGCTCGGCGGACACTCTTTAAGGCTGAGCTGGCATCATCGGCAATCTCTTCCTCTGAGATAATACAGCGTTTAATTTCGTTGTTGAGAGGTGTAAGAGGCTCAAGACCGGCAAAAAACTCAGTTAAGGAGTCTTCGGTCAGGTTCTCGCTGTCCTTACCGGTATAACCACCGTATGCCTTCAGCCGCAGAGCTGCATCCAAATCAGAGCTGATATGCAGAAGCTCGGTGGCACTAAGAGAGGAGCCGATCTTCAAACGCATTACTGAGGGGCGGATATCATGTATCCCGCTGAAAGACACGCTGCCCTTGCGTAACAAACGGGATAAGGCGTCAGTGGTTTGCTGTTGAAGCTTTTGAATCGCAGTCAGGTCGGATGCGGGGAGCAGATGGGCACATAGCTCTTTACCATAACCGGTTCCCGCAAGGGAGCATAATTTATCAATAATTTTGTTATATTCCAATGTTCTTAATGCTTTTTCGTTCATGATACCTTCAAGCCTTTCTTTAAGCTGTATCTTGGATACAGTCTCTTTTATCAATGTCTAAGGATACTATATCTATTTTACCTTATGTTGTAAATAATTAAAACAAGAAATTACGGGATTTTATATGGCAATTCTTGATTTTCATAAGTAATTATACTATGATATTAATACTACTATTTTTTGTCTGCTCGGTGTAATGGTTTTAGAAGGTTTGTTTACAAATAATTCATATTATGTTCATATGTCACTGTTAGAATAGGACATAAGTATTACTAGAATCCTAATTGTAATTTGTCTCTTGAAGGAGAATAAGGATGTCTGATAACGACAAGAAAGATTTTGAATTTATCAAAGAACAGGTAATAGAGAAGAAGCGTAAAAAGTTTAAGAAGAGAGTCCTGCCATTTCTTATGACAATATGCCTGGCTATCATATTTGGTATTGTTGCTGCTGTTACCTTTGTATTAACGGAACCGAGGCTTTATGAGCTTTTACATAATGACAAGGAAACTAAGGTCCCTACCGCCTTTCCAACGGAATACCCGGAGGCTTCGGTGGTGGAAGCAGAGGGTAAGAAAAACGAAGATAATCAGACTGTGGTTCCGGATGATAAGGAGATCACAGAAAGCAGCCAGGAGAAACAGGAACCGGATACCGTCATTATAGAGCGACCAATTGATGCAGACATCGAGGACTACAGCAGAATTTATGATGAGCTTCGTAAGGTGTCTCTTGAGGTTGAGAAATCCATAGTTACGGTTGTGAGTATCAACGATGAGACGGATGTCTGGTTTGGAACGAATGTTGAGCTTGTTCAGGAGACCTCAGGTCTGATTTTTTATAATGACAGTATCAATCTATTAATATTAGTGAGCTATGATCGGATCAAGGATGCAGATAAGCTTCAGCTTCAATTCTCGGACAACTTTACCGTGGATGCCGTTATTCAGGATTACGATAAAGAGCTTAATCTGGCTATGCTGGCAGTTCCCCTGGAGAGTATCCCGATAACCTACATGAGCAGCCTCCAGGTTGCTAAGCTTGGTGAGTCCTATACATTATCAGTCGGCAGCCCGGTGCTCGCATTAGGCAGTCCAAATGGACATACCGGTTCAATGGTAGCCGGAATGATTTCCAGTAAAAACAGCTATGCGTATATTACTGACAATAAGCTGGATTTATTCAATACAGATATCACGGATCATCCGAACAGTGACGGTGTTATCGTAAATATGAAGGGTGAGGTGATCGGTCTGATTACCAGAACCTTGAAGGGTGAGCAGAACGAGGGACTTAATACCGCTATCGGGATTAGTAAGTTAAGACTGGTACTGGGGAACATGGCGAATAAGATCGCACGTAATTATTTCGGTGTGAAGACACTCGACATGCCGGAGGCTGCAAAACGGGAATATAAGGTTGACAATGGCATCTATGTCAACGAGGTAATAGAAGATTCGCCGGCTTTTGAGGCTGGAATTCAGAATGGAGATATCATTCTCCAGATTGATGAAAATACGGTAATTAATACGAACGGTTTCTTTAACTTTATCAGTACCTATGTTCCGGAGGATGTGGTTCAGATCAAGATTTTACGGACTACAGGTTCAACCCAACGCGAGATGGATATCAAGGTAACCCTGAGTGTGAAGGAAAATTAAGATACTTTAAGGAATGTCAGTAGATAAGATACAACGCTACGGCATTCTTTTTTTATTCATAACATGCGAATAATGCCTGTGAGCAGGCATCGGGAAAACTCGCGTAGCATGTTTGTTGCGGTTCAAAAGTCCTTGAAGCTGACATTTTAGAATTAATGCTTTATATATCCTTGTGGGTAGGGTATAATTAATAATGTGAATAAAGGATTTTTGAAAACAAAATCCTTGGGAAGAATTACGAAGTTTGCCCATTGGAGCAAACTCCTTATTCTTCCGGTTTTTATGGAAGATTGGTGCAAACGTCTTCCTCGGCACAAACTTACACAAAGGGTAAGTAAGTTAATTTGTGAATAAAGGATTTTTGAAAACAAAATCCTTGGGAAGAATTACGGTAGGAATTTCCCGAAGGAAAGTCCTACTGGTTGCCCATTGGAGCAAACTCCTTATTCTTCCGGTTTTTTGGAAGATTGGTGTCTACGTCACAGCACGTACTAATTCTTTGGCAGGTATATGAAGTAAGGTTAAACATTAGAAAGGTAAAGTAGTATGAGATTTATTCAGGATTTGAGAGAGAACGATTTAATTAAAAATGAGATATACTTATGCAAGTCCAAGCAGACCTTGACCGGGAAAAGCGGGAAAAGCTATATTTCCCTGGTTTTACAGGATAAGACAGGAACCATTGATGCTAAGATCTGGGACTTCAATAATGAGATAGAGCAGTATGAAACGATGGATTTCGTACATATTGATGCAAGAGTAACCAGTTTCCAGGATGCTCTTCAACTCAATATCAGTAGAATATATAAGGGCAGAGAAGGGGAGTACTATCCCGAGGATTATTTCCCTGTGACATCCAAAGATGTAGAAGTAATGTATCGTGAGATCAAGGATTATGTTCTTGGAATCAAGGATGTGAATTTAAAAGCATTGGCAGAGGAATTCTTTATTAACAATGCAATATTTATTAAGAATTTCAAAAGTCATTCCGCAGCGAAGAGTGTACATCACAGCTTTGTAGGCGGATTATTGGAGCATACCTTAAGCGTGGTAAAGCTTTGTGACTATTATACCACCAGTTACCCAATCCTCAATAAGGATTTGCTGATTACGGCGGCATTATTCCATGATATCGGTAAGATGGAGGAGCTTTCTTCCTTCCCGGAGAATGACTATACGGATGACGGACAGCTGCTTGGACATATCTTTATCGGAGCCAATATCGTTAGTAACAGCATTAAGAAGATACCTAAGTTCCCCGCAAAGCTGGCAAATGAGTTGATACACTGTATTTTGGCACATCACGGGGAATTGGAATACGGCTCACCGAAGAAGCCTGCGACGGCTGAAGCGATGGCACTACATTTTGCAGATAATACCGATGCTAAGATGCAGACGATAACAGAGATGCTGGTATCGGGAGATCCCAAGACAGAATGGCTGGGATATCAGAGACTTTTCGAGACTAATATCATGCGCAGTACAAAGAGTAAGGAGTAGTTGCTCTGCGTATTACAGGAAGTATTTATAAGAGGTATAGAGATAAATTAAGGTGAGGATTGTCAGGATTAGCGATTATGCTGTTTGACAATCCTTATTCAGAGATAGAATGGTGGATAATATGGCGGCATTAAAGAAGAACGATCAAGTGGAAATTAGGATTGAAGATATTGGTTCTGAGGGAGAAGGCATCGGCAAGTACGAGGGCTATACTCTGTTTGTCAAGGATACGGTCATGGGGGATGTGGCACTGGTCCAGGTGATGAAGACCGGCAAGACCTATGGCTATGCAAGACTGGTGAAGCTTCTGGAGCCATCGGCTTACCGTGTAGAGCCAAGATGCCCGGTTGCAGCGCGCTGCGGTGGGTGTCAGCTCATGCATGTGGACTATGCAAAACAGCTGGAGTATAAAGAGGATAAGGTGCGAAATTGCCTTACAAGAATTGGCGGTTTTTCCGAGATTCCAATGGAACCGGTCTGTGGGATGGAGGAGCCGTTTTATTATCGTAACAAGTCCCAGTACCCGGTCGGAAGGAATAAGGATGGCAGCATAGCCATCGGCTTCTATGCAGGGAGAACCCATGCAATCATCGACACCTCTCATTGCTTCATCGGTGCGAGAGTGAACGAAGAGATCATCGCCATCGTACGTTCCTTCATAGAGAAACATAAGCTGGAGCCCTATGAAGAAGAGCTTCATAAAGGCTTAATCCGTCATATTCTGACAAGAGTAGGTTACCGAACCGGAGAAATTATGGTCTGTCTTGTAATCAACGGCAGAGAGCTGCCACATAGCGAGGAGCTGGTGGAGAGTCTTAAGAAGATCAAAGGTATGAAGAGCATCTGTCTTAATGTGAATAGAGAGAAGACTAATGTCATTCTGGGCGAAAAGATTATTGCTCTCTGGGGAGAGCCCTATATCACCGATTATATCGGGGACATCAAATATCAAATAAGTCCATTATCCTTCTATCAGGTGAATCCCATACAGACTAAGAAGCTATATGATATCGCTCTGGATTACGCGGATTTACATGGTGAAGAGACCGTATGGGATATATACTGCGGTATCGGTACAATATCGCTGTTCTTAGCACAGAAGGCGAAGAAGGTCTACGGCGTTGAGATTGTTCCTCAGGCTATAGAGGATGCGAAGACGAATGCCATCATTAACAATATCACCAATACAGAATTCTTCGTCGGGGCGGCAGAAGAAGTGCTACCTGCTAAATATAAAGAAGAGAAGATCTATGCGGATGTCATTGTCGTGGATCCTCCGAGAAAGGGCTGCGACCAAAGCCTGCTTGATACCATCTTAGCAATGGCTCCGAAGAGGGTAGTCTATGTCTCCTGCGATCCAGCTACTCTGGCAAGAGACTTAAAATACTTATGTCAGAAGGATTATGAGCTTAAGAGGGTAAGAGCAGTGGACCAGTTCGGGCACTCTACCCATGTGGAGACAGTATGTTTACTGTTGAAGAAACCTTTGTTGAAGTTCAATAAATAATGAAATCATACAATAAATAATGAAATCGTACAATAAATATTGAAATACCCTTTCAACTTTATTACGAATTATGTAAAAGTTTTTGGACAATAGAGTAATTAAATGGCTTCAAATAAAAAGTGATTCATAAAGAGGGTGTATCTACAAAAGTTCTTTCTGAAATGTATTATTTATCTCTTAAAGCAGAAAAGGTAACGAATAACAAAATGCGTCATAAAGCATAAGCTTAAGTGGCGCATTTTTGATTCTGAAAAATGTTGTCGGTTGAACCATCGAGATGCCTGGTGATATCATAAGGATGGAAGTTTAAGAAAGTGGTAAGCCAATGGTAAAATAGTAAAATGATTCTCTAAATACACTAAGCATATTATATGACAAAATTATATATTAAAAGGAGGTTCCAAAATGTGTACAAGTTTTGCAGTATACAGTCAAGAAAAAGCTATTTATGGTATGAATTTCGATACTGATGATATTGATTTAAA
>JAEZKL010000024.1 GCA_023415475.1 Bacillota bacterium
GTAATTGCTAAATCACTCGTAGATCATCCCGATGAGGTTGTAGTTACGGAAAAAGAAACCGATAAAGCAATTGTTGTGGAATTAAAAGTCGCTTCTGAAGATATGGGTAAGGTAATCGGCAAACAAGGCCGTATCGCCAAGTCCATTCGTACCGTAGTAAAAGCAGCCGCAACAAAGGATGACAAAAAGGTAGTAGTTGAGATTCTGCAATAGCAGTAATTCAATTGCAGTTTTTCCTGTACTGAAAGACAGAAGCTGTCTGTTATGTCATATGAAATGTCATTTTCATAAGGGACATAGTAGCACAGCTTCTTTTTATACTAGTGTGAACAAAGGTGAAAGCTCACTGCAGATTATTTAACTCTTACTTATTGCGGTTCAACTGCTCTTTAACGTTTTGCAGCTATGGGCAGCTTGAATGATAGTATTTGTACGAGTTTTTATATATACTAATATTAATCATAAAGGATACAATGCGTGAATAGAGTCGCAGCTATGGAGGTTATAATGGATAATTATCTTAGAGTCGGAGTTATTACAACCACCCACGGAGTTCGCGGAGAAGTAAAAGTATTTCCCACAACCGATGACCCAAGTCGTTTTAAGGATTTGAAGAGGGTGTTTCTGGACACCGGGAAAGAAATGCTTCCCTTTGAGATAGAGGGTGTTAAATTCTTTAAACAGCTGGTAATACTTAAGTTTAAAGGAATAGATAATATTAATGATATTGAAAAATATCGTGGCAAGGATCTTTTGATTCCCAGAGAGGATGCAGTTGCGCTCGAAGAGGGTGAGTATTTTATTTTTGATTTGATTGATTCCGCCGTGTTCACAGATGACGGCAAGGAGTTGGGTGTATTAACCGAGATACTTACAACTGCTGCAAATGATGTCTATGTAGTAAAGACCTCTTCCGGTAAGGAAATATTAATACCTTCCATTAAGGAATGCATTCTTGATATCGATGTTGATAACAAGAAGATTATCGTTCATCTCCTGGATGGTCTGGTCTGATCTCATTCAACTTTAAAAATATCGCTAAGAGAAAGGCATGGGTATTTCTATGAATTTTCATGTACTGACGCTTTTTCCGGATATGATAATGCAAGGACTGAATACCAGTATTACCGGGAGAGCAATCGATAAAGGCCTGATCTCTGTGAATACAGTCAATATCAGAGATTTCAGCGAAGATAAACACTATAGAGTAGATGATTATCCTTATGGCGGCGGTGCCGGTATGGTGATGCAGGCCGAGCCGATCTATAAAGCATATGGATATCTGGTGAATCATATCAAATTAGAGAAAGAGGAACCGAATACCTTTCATAAGCCCAAGGTTATCTATGTTACCCCACAGGGTAGTATTTTTAATCAGAGCATGGCCCAGGAATTTGCCGAGGAAGAGGATCTTATTTTCCTCTGCGGGCATTATGAGGGTATTGATGAACGCGTTCTTGATATGGTAGTTACCGATTATGTATCGATCGGTGACTATGTTCTGACCGGTGGAGAATTACCGGCGATGGTTATGATTGATGCAATCTCGAGATTGATTCCCGGTGTACTGAATAATAATGTTTCTTCCGAATTTGAATCCTTTCAGGATAGCCTCCTGGAATACCCTCAATATACAAGACCGGAGGTTTTTATGGGACAAAGAGTACCGGAGGTATTGCTGTCCGGACACCATGCGAATATCGATGCCTGGAGGAGGCAGCAATCCATTCTTCGAACCTATGAGAGGCGCCCCGATCTGTTGGAGAAGGCAAATCTGACCGAGGAAGAGGGAGAGTTCCTAACGAGATTGATTTTCCAAAAGAATTTTGATGTATATTAAATAATGTAACTAAACTAAGCATCTCCGATTTCGACAAAATGGATTGAATATAAATTATAAACCTTTTACTGGTCTTAGAATTTTCATGGCAAAGTTACAGTTCAGCTTTATCTATGAGTATGGAAAAAGACTAGGGTAAAATGATTCCCATGGTGGGTAATGCAATTTGATAAAAAATCGCTTGCAATTGTTGGATGTTTATGTTAAAGTAAGTTGTTGTGAGATAGGATGGTCCTCTGATGCAGCTTCGTGTCAAGAACATCTAAATATTAAGGAGGTCACAAAATGAACGATATTATTAAGAGTATTGAAGCAGAGCAGTTGAAAGCATCTGTTGCTGATTTCAACGTAGGCGACACGGTTCAGGTTTACGCAAAGGTAAAGGAAGGTAACCGTGAGAGACTTCAGGTTTTCGAAGGCACCGTATTAAAGAGACAGAACGGTGGAGCCAGAGAGACATTTACAGTCAGAAAGACATCCAATGGTATTGGTGTAGAGAAGACTTGGCCACTTCACAGTCCTAGCATTGATCGTATTGAAGTAATCAGACGCGGTAAAGTTAGACAGGCTAAGCTGTTCTATTTACGTAATAGAGTTGGTAAGAGAGCAAAAGTAAAAGAGTTAATGAGATAGTACTACGAAGGGACAATACTTACGAGATTGTCCCTTTTTTAACACGAAGAAAGGCTGAGTGTCTGTATGGATTATGATTTTGACAGAGAAAGCAAAAAGCCATTGGTCATGAAAATATTCATTAAGATATTAATCTGGGCTGCGCAGATAGCAGCTGTGATTTTTTTGGCTTATTTTATCGTATATTATGCTTTAGAGCGTACAAATATGGTTGGTATCTCCATGGAAACCACCTTAACGGACAAAGACCAGATCATCATCAATAAATTTTCCTACCGTTTCACGGAACCGAAACGTTATGATGTAATTGTGTTCAAAAAAAGCGGAAAAGAGCACAGCTATTATGATATTAAACGTATCATCGCCTTACCCGGTGAAAAGCTACAGATTATTGACGGTCTCATTTATATCAATGGCGAGGTCATCGATGAGATTGTGAATGTTGAGCCCATGGGCAATTACGGACTCGCCGCCGAGGAAATCCTCTTAGAAGAGAATGAATATTTTGTATTGGGAGATAATCGTAATAATAGCGAGGATAGCCGCTTTGCCAGCGTCGGAATGATCCGTCGGGAGGAAATTATCGGTGAAGCCTTTATTCGAACATCCCCCTTTAACTTTGTAAATAAATTAAATTTGATCAAGGAAACTGAATCAGAAGAAGAAGGCGAGTAACTCTCGTCTATTGGAGGTTACAATGCATTTTCAATGGTATCCGGGTCATATGGCCAAGGCAAAACGTGCCATGCAGGAGGATATGAAGCTGATCGATGTGGTAATTGAGCTGGTGGATGCCAGAATACCATATTCCAGCACTAATCCAGATATTGATTCGTTAGCAAAAAATAAATCACGGGTTATATTACTCAACAAAGCTGATATGGCAGACCAGCGCTATAACAATGCTTGGAAGGAATACTTTGAGTCAAAAGGTTATTTTGCAACTCTGGTGAATTCCAAGAGCGGTCAGGGTGTAAAACAGGTTCAGGATATCGTTAATAAAGCCTGCCAAGCCAAGATTGAGCGAGACCGGAGGAAGGGAATCCTTAATCGTCCGGTACGAGCCATGATTGTCGGTATACCTAATGTAGGGAAATCTACCTTTATTAATAGCTTTGTCGGTAAGGCGTCCACTAAAACCGGTAATAAGCCCGGTGTGACGAAGGGAAAGCAATGGATACGATTGAGTAAGACAATAGAACTTTTGGATACTCCCGGTATCCTATGGCCAAAGTTCGAGGATCAGTCCGTAGGGCTAAAGCTTGCTTTAATCGGCTCCATTAATGATACCATAATCAATACAACAGACCTTTCTATGGAATTAATTCTATTATTACAAAATAATTATCCGGAAGTATTAGTAGAACGATATGGTTTGAATCGCTCGGAAGAAGTTCTGGATATCAAAGGTGCAGCTAAGCTACTGGAACAGATTGCCATCAAGCGTTCCTGCCTTTTAAAGGGCGGAGAACCGGATTTAGACCGTGCTGCCGGACTTTTAGTGGAGGATTTCAGAAGCACCAAGCTTGGTAATATTACATTGGAGTTTCCTCTTGCGAAGAATAAGGAGCAGGGCAATGTGGAAGAAACACTTCAACCGGAGACTTCGAAGGAAGTTTAATGTTATTATAAATCTCAGGCCTATTTAGAATGGGCTTTCATTTCATAAACACTTTTAAGAAACAATACACTTAAGAATGAGGAGGCAGCTCCTATGACTACGCAACATAATTTAAATGATGACTCACCAAAGAAAATATCCTTGATTAAGCTGGAATTTATGCAAGCGGGAAGTGATGATATTCCTACCTTATTGGAGAAGTATAGTACGGATGAACGCAGCGGTGTCATTACGGTTTGCAATCAATATCGGAATAAAGCTTTATCCCTTCAAAAGGAGTTGGATCGCCTGGAGAAGATGAAGGAATACGAGAAGAAATATAGTAATTATGAATATATCTGCGGAATCGATGAGGTTGGAAGAGGACCCTTTGCAGGACCAGTAATTGCAGCCGCGGTTATACTGCCTAAAGATTGCGATATCCTTTATATCAATGATTCAAAGCAGCTCTCCGAGAAGAAGCGTGAGGAGCTCTACGATGAGATTGTCTCGAAGGCTCTCGCGTACGGTATTGGAAGTGTACCTCCGAACCAGATTGATGAAATCAATATTCTTCAGGCAACCTACGAAGCAATGCGTAAAGCAATTGGTAATCTGAAAATAAAACCCGACCTGTTACTAAATGATGCAGTTACGATCCCCGGAGTCGAAATTAAACAGGTTCCGATTATTAAGGGTGATGCGAAGAGCATCTCAATCGCAGCAGCAAGTATCATTGCCAAGGTGACCAGGGATCGAATGATGGGAGCCTATCATCAGGTCTTCCCACAGTATGATTTTGCAAGCAATAAGGGCTATGGCTCTGCAAAGCATATCGAAGCTATTAAGCATTATGGATTGACCCCGATTCATCGCAGAACCTTTGTTACGAATTTTATTACAGAGTAGTAATATTACATAGTCCGCTACAGCATCTCACAAGGCTGAGTGATTAATAATTTGATTTTAGTGGTCAGGAGGACTGATGCATGGAAGCTAACGATAAGAATCAAAAAAAGAAAACCGCCGTCGCTCTTTCCTATGATCCATCTGAGCAAGCACCTAAGGTGATTGCCTCCGGCAGAGGTTATCTAGCCGAGAAGATTATTGATAGAGCAAAGGAGGCCGATATTCCCCTTCATAAGGACGAAAAGCTTGCAGACACCTTGTCCAAGCTGGAAATCGGAGATATGATTCCTCCAGAGCTATATGAGGTTGTTGCCGAGATATTATTCTTTGTCGATCGAATGGATCGGATGAAGAGTAAGGTTGGTATGGACCATGAATAACAGAGCGGTCGGTACGGAATATGAAGTTAAGGCCTCCGGTTACCTGGAGAAAAACGGATATCGGATATTAGAGCGCAATTTTCGATGTAAAATAGGAGAGATTGACTTGATTGGAAGAAACGATGGATATCTCTGCTTTATCGAGGTGAAATATCGCTCCAGTTCTACTAAGGGTTTTCCTGCAGAGGCAATTACACCGAATAAAATGCGGAGAATTACACGAACCGCACAGTATTATATGCTGCTACATAAGCTTCCCGTGGACACCCCCTGCCGCTTTGATGCCGTGGTAATTCTTGATAATGAACTTTCTCTTATTAAGAATGCCTTTGATGGGATGTAGACGATTTGACACTCTAATCATTTGATGATAGTACATATATTTATAACACTGCTTAACACAGTATGGAGAGGTAGCTATGAAACTTGAGAATACAACGAATGCACAGATTGATTTTAGCTTGGAGGTTCCCTATCTGTCATTTCCGGCATTATCGAAAATACCCTTCATAAAGCATGGCTTTTCGACTCGCATAGGCGGGGTTAGTGACGGGATGTTCTCCAGCATGAATCTAGGCAGAGGTAATGGCCCTGTCAAAGATGAGAAAGACAAGGTTATCGAGAATTACCGAAGAATATCAAGAAGTATCGGTATTGATGTAGATAGTATTGTAATATCCCAACAGGTACATAAGACCAACATCCGTGTTGTCACCGCCAAAGACCGTGGAAAGGGATTATTTATACCGCGGGATTATAGTGAAATCGATGGTTTGATAACGAATGAGCCGGGTATTACTCTTGTTACCAAATATGCGGATTGTGTTCCTCTATATTTCGTTGATACGAAGCAGAAAGCCATTGGATTAACCCATTCCGGCTGGAGAGGAACCGTCGCGGGGATCGGAAGCTGTACCGTAGAAGAGCTTCACTGCCAATATGGAAGCGAACCAAAGGATATTATTGCTGTAATTGGCCCTTCCATCTGCAAAGAATGCTTCGAGATAGGCGAGGACGTAGCAGTTGAATTTGAAAAAGCGTTTCCTGAAGCGTATGACTTGAAAATTCTTGCAAGAATTGGGGATAGCAGCAAATATCTTTGTGATTTATGGGTTGCAAACCGCCAGGTACTAATAAAAGCAGGACTTCCTGAGGAGAATATTCATATCAGTGGTGTCTGTACCTGTTGTAATGATGAAATCTTATTTTCCCATCGGAAAACAGCCGGCAAGCGCGGAAGCCTTGCTGCCTTTTTAGCGATTAAGGAATTCTGATAGAAAGATACGGTGTATGTTATGAAAAAAAAAGCACACATTATTAAAGAGATAGAGCCGGACAGTATTGCCGAAGAGCTGGAGCTTACTCCCGGTGATGAACTGATTTCCATCAATGGAACGATAATCAAGGATGTTCTTGATTATCATTATTTAATAAAGGACGATGAGCTTACGGTCCTAATCCGAAAACCGGACGGCGAGGAATGGGAGCTGGATATCGAGAAGGAATATGATGAAGATCTCGGAATTGTATTTGAAGAAGGCTTAATGGATGAATATCGATCCTGCCGTAACAAGTGCATCTTTTGCTTTATTGACCAGATGCCCCCGGGAATGAGAGAAACCTTGTATTTTAAGGATGACGATGCCCGTTTATCCTTCCTTCAGGGAAATTATATCACCTTGACAAATATGAGTGATGAAGAGATTGACCGAATCCTTTTCTATAAGCTGTCACCGATCAATATATCGGTTCACACCACCAATGAAGAGCTTCGCTGTCGCATGCTCCATAACCGTTTTGCCGGAACCGCCCTGGATAAGATGAGACGCTTAAAGGAAGGCGGTATCACCATGAACGGACAGATCGTTCTCTGTAAGGGTTGGAATGATGGCGAGGAGCTGGAGAAGACCATCCACGATCTGGCTGTCCTTTTACCGGAAATGCAGAGTGTATCTGTCGTTCCGGTGGGCCTGACCAAGTTCCGGGAAGGTCTGGCAAAGCTGGAGGGCTTTCATAAGGAGGAAGCTCTTGTTGTTCTGGATACAATTCATCGTTGGCAGAACATTTTCCTGACTCATTATGGAACACGCTTTATCTATGCAAGTGATGAATGGTATATTACAGCCGGACTTCCGATTCCGGATGCTGATTCCTATGAAGGCTATCCTCAGATTGAGAACGGTGTCGGTCTAATAAGGTCTCTTCAGGAGGAATTTGCAGAGTATTACGAAGAGCTTGCGGGAGATGACCGGATCAGGGAATTATCCATAGCAACCGGTGTTCTTGCCGCTCCTTATATCAAGCAGCTGGTACAGAAGCTAAGGATAAAGTATCCCAAAGTAAATGTAGAGGTTTATACCATCATTAACAATTACTTCGGTAATGAAATTACTGTTGCAGGCTTGATTACCGGTGGAGATATCACCGCGCAGCTTAGGGGTCAAAAGCTGGGTGATACGCTCTTAATTCCTGATGTTATGCTTCGAAACGGAGAGACCGTTCTGCTCGATGATGTAACGGTAGAAGAGATTGAAAATACTTTACAAACCAAAATACGTATTGTACAATCAGATGGAAAGTCCTTCATAGATTCCATTATTTCGGAAGATTGAAATGGTAAAAATATTTCCTAAGGTATTGTAAATAATATAGAAAAAGGTGATTATTTTTCTGTCACTTACAGCAAATAAACCTTCTTTGGGCCATTTGCTACTATTTAAAATTGAAAGGCAAAGGTATAATATGAGTAGACCAATCGTAGCTATTGTCGGTAGGCCGAATGTAGGAAAATCAACACTGTTTAATGCCCTGGCTGGAGATCGTATCTCCATCGTAAAGGATTATCCCGGAGTAACAAGAGACCGCATTTATGCTGACGTAACATGGCTTAATACACAATTCACAATGATAGATACCGGAGGCATTGAACCGGATAGCAAGGATCAGATGCTGTCCTATATGAGACATCAGGCTCAGATTGCCATCGATACGGCAGATGTCATCATCTTTCTGGTCGATGTAAGACAGGGTCTTGTTGATTCTGACTTTAAGGTTGCGGATATGCTTCGTCGTTCCGCTAAGCCGGTAGTATTGGTAGTTAATAAAGTAGATAGCTTTGAGAAGCTGATGCCAGATGTATATGAATTCTACAATCTCGGTATTGGTGATCCGATTCCGATTTCCTCCTCCGGTAAGCTTGGCTTTGGAGAAATGTTAGATGAGGTTACAAAGCATTTTACATCCGGCAACACCACAGAAATGGTGGATGAACGACCAAGAATTGCTATCGTCGGTAAGCCTAATGTCGGCAAATCCTCCATCGTGAACAAATTAGTCGGAGAGACCCGTGTAATTGTATCGGACATCGCAGGCACAACCCGTGATGCAATTGATACCCCGATCCGTCGTAACGGTAAGGAATTTGTTCTCATCGATACTGCCGGACTTCGAAGGAAGAGCAAGATTAAAGAGGAATTAGAGCGCTTTAGTATCATCCGTACTGTATCTGCAGTGGAACGTGCAGATGTTGTTGTACTTGTCATTGATGCAGAGGAAGGTGTAACCGAACAGGATGCAAAGATAGCAGGTATCGCTCATGAACGGGGCAAGGGTATTATTATTGCCGTCAATAAATGGGATCTGATCGAGAAGAACAATAAGACGGTGAAGGAATACACCGATGATATCAGGGAGATACTGTCCTTTATGCAATATGCTGAGATTCTGTTTATCTCCGCAGAGACCGGACAGAGACTGCACAAGCTGTTCGAGATAATCGAGGTAGTGATCCAGAATCAGAATCTTCGTATCGCTACCGGTGTTCTCAACGAAATTCTGATGGAAGCAGTTGCCCTTCAACAGCCACCTTCGGATAAAGGAAAGCGTTTAAAGCTTTACTATATTACACAGGTATCGGTTAAGCCTCCGACCTTTGTAATCTTTGTGAATGACAAGGAATTAATGCATTATTCTTACACGAGATATATTGAAAATAAGATCCGGGATGCCTTTGGTTTTGGCGGAACATCATTAAAGTTTATCATCAGGGAGCGAAAGGAGAACGAATAAGATGATTCTTAAAATCATTCTTTGTTTGATTTTTGGGTATTTAATGGGATGCTTTTCAACAGCATATTTTGTAGGTAAAATCAATAAGGTGGACATACGTAAATACGGAAGCGGTAATATGGGAACCACAAACGCACTCAGAACCTTAGGTGCTAAGGCAGGTGCCATAACCCTGATTGGTGATGTAATAAAAGCTGTGATAGCAATACTACTGGTTAAATTCATTTTCTTCCCTGGTAACGATCATTTGAATTTGCTATCCATTTATACCGGTTTAGGTGTCGTCATCGGTCATAATTATCCCTTCTGGCTTAAGTTTAAGGGCGGTAAGGGAATGGCTGCCACCGGCGGTGTCATGGCCAGTATTGACCCGCTGATTATCCCCATTGGCCTTCCATTATTTGTTCTGTCAATCTTAATAACCAAATATGTATCTGTCGGATCACTAGTGATAGCTGTATTGTTTCCTATCTGGATTGCAATCAGACATCCGGGAGACATACATATGTTGATTATAGCATTATTATTTATGACATTGGCATTTATCAAGCATCGCGGGAATATTAAGCGTATCTTAAACGGTACAGAAAATAAGATCGGCCAGCGTGTAAAGATAGAAAAATAAAAATAGTATAATAAGTCTACTTAGTAAAGGAGGAGCTTATGAGTAAGGTAAGTGTGTTAGGAGCTGGAACCTGGGGATGTGCCCTTGCTATTTTACTAGCAAACAATGGACACGAAGTCACCATTTGGACAAAAATTGAAGCAGAGGCTCGAATGTTGAATGAAAATCGTAGGAATATGAAGAACCTACCCGGTGCCGAAATGCCTGAACAAGTGAAAATTACTCTCGATTTGGAGGAAGCCTGCAAGGATAAGGATCTGCTGGTAATGGCTGTAGCTTCTCCCTATATCCGTTCTACTTCTCATATTGCCAGCCCTTATATCAGAGAGGGTCAGATTATTGTAAATGTATCCAAGGGTATTGAGGATAAAACCCTTTATACTTTATCCGAGGTAATCAGCGAGGAAATCCCTCAGGCTGATGTTGCTGTTTTATCCGGTCCCAGTCATGCGGAAGAGGTAAGCCGTGGGATACCGACCACGATTGTTGTCGGCGCTCATAGCAAAGAAACAGCAAGATATATTCAGGATGTTTTCATGACAGATATGTTCCGTGTCTATACCAGTCCGGATATCATCGGTATCGAGCTTGGCGGTTCCCTTAAGAACGTCATCGCACTGGCTGCGGGTGTTGTAGATGGTCTGGGCTACGGCGATAATACAATGGCTGCCTTAATGACCAGAGGTATGGCGGAGATCAGCCGCCTTGGTATGACGATGGGTGGCAAGATGGAGACCTTCGCCGGATTATCCGGCTTCGGAGATCTGTTTGTAACCTGTAACAGTAAGCATAGCCGTAACTGGAACGCCGGATACCTTATGGGTCAGGGCAAGTCCGTGGAGGAGGCAATGCAACAGGTGGGACAAGTTGTAGAGGGTATTAATTCTGCAAAAGCCGCGTTGGCTCTGGCTAAGAAAAACGAAGTTGAGATGCCAATCGTAGAACAGATTAATCTTGTTCTCTTTGAAGGGAAAGCCTCCAAGGATGCACTTTATGATCTACTCGGAAGAGATAAGAGAAAAGAGTACAAATCCCTGGAGTGGGAATAAAACTCATATAGCTGCCGCCTATCGTGATAGAAGGGGCTTCGAAATCAATAATGCCTTTGTTAATTTGCATAAAGGCTGATGTACAATAAATACTTTAATAATGAAAGAAGGTTATACGCTTCCCTCACACACAGGTTGACGTACATCTCATAGATATGTATGATATAGTCGAACATAAATGTTCGCCTTTATCATACATATCTATAAGCCGTTCGTCAAACAGTTCATTATGGGAAGCATATAACCTTCTTTCATTCCTTTATACATTGATACAACAGCCTTTTATGCATTTACATTACTAATTAATTTTCCGAAGCCCCTGCCTACATAAATTAGCGGCTACATGTTTCATTTTATCTGCCGTTTTAATGGACTGAAGAAATGTTTTCTTACCATGTAGTATTTGTAAAATATTAATATAGTCTGAGGTGCGAGGAGAGCACACAATAGAAAATATACGGTTTCAGAGAAAGGAAAGGTTATCATTATGATTGATGAGATTATTAAAGTAGTGAAAGAGGCTGGTCAGATTATGCTGGCGGCACAAAATATTCAAAGTGGAGTAGTTAGCAAGGAGGGTAGGGCTAATTTCGTAACCAAATATGATGTAGAAGTTCAGCAATTTCTCTTTGCCAAGCTGGCACAGTTATATCCGACAGCCACCTTTATCGGGGAAGAGGAAGACCAGAGGGCTATTCCCGGTGAATACTGCTTTATCATTGATCCTATTGACGGAACCACGAATTTTATAATGGATTACCATCATAGTGCTATCAGCGTCGGATTAATGTATCATGGTGAGATGGCGGCAGGTGTGGTATATAATCCATATCTTGACGAGCTGTTCTACGCGGAACGCGGTACCGGAGCATTTCTTAATAATAAGCCTCTTAGGGTAATGGATCTGCCCCTGGCGGAAGGCTTGGTTTCCATCGGAACCTGCCCTTATTACCGTGATAAAGCAGATGAAGTATTTGCCTTATCACGCAAGTTATTCGATGTTGCTCTGGACATACGCAGAACCGGCTCAGCAGCACTCGATCTCTGCTATGTGGCTGCAGGCCGCTTTGCATTATACTTTGAACCCGTCTTATCTCCCTGGGATTATTCTGCTGCTTCCTTAATCGTTGCCGAAGCCGGAGGTCGTATCTCCACCATCAATGGCTCTGAGCTTGAATATACAAAGGTATGCGGTGTTGTCGCTGCTACGCCGATTGCCTATGAAGAATTTTTCAAACTACAATAATTGTTACCGCATTAATTGAAACCATCAAAGGGTTTGATCGGAGGTACATAAATTGGAGAAAGAATTGTCGGAAATGACACTGGAGGAATTGTGGGAGCTATTCCCCATCCTCCTTAAGGAATATAATACAGAATATCCAAGGTGGTATGAAATAGAGAAGGATAGATTAACGGAGCTATTTGATGACGGTACTATTGTCAGAATCAGTCATATCGGCAGTACAGCCATACCGGGAATACTATCGAAACCAATCATAGATATTCTTATGGAAATATCTATGCAACGTAATGTAAAGCAGATTACTGAAAGGCTCAAGGAGATGGGTTGGATTTTGATGAATTCGGTTGATACTCCCACCTTAAGACAATCCTATAATAAAGGGTATACAAAGTACGGTTTTGCGGAAAAGGTATATCATCTGCATGTACGTTACGTTGATGATTGGAATGAATTATACTTTCGGGATTATCTGATCGAACATCCGAAGATTGCAAAGGAATATGCAGATTTAAAGCTGCATCTTAAGAAAGAATATGAACATAATCGAGATGCTTATACGGAGGCAAAGGAAGATTTCGTACGACATTATTCTGAACTTGCGAAAGAACTATATGGTGATCGGTATAAGATTGAAACTAACTGAACTAAACTGCATGTTTTGAATACATGATTAATGAAAGCTTGTTTTTTAGCTTTCATTAATATTCATAGAATGAAAATACCCTGCATATGCTTAACTATAACCATAAGGAGGGTTGGCATATGCTAGGGCAGTTTGATGTTTATAATGATATTCAGGCTAGGACAGGCGGTGAAATATACATAGGCGTGGTTGGACCGGTCAGAACAGGCAAGTCAACTTTTATCAAGAGATTTATGGATCTTTTGGTAATACCCAAAATTGATGATGTCCATAGCAGAGAGAGAGCAATTGATGAATTGCCTCAGGCAGCGGCAGGTCGTACCATCATGACCACTGAGCCAAAGTTTATACCTAAGGAAGCTGCTGAAATAACTTTTGATGATGATACTAAAGTAAAAATACGTCTGATTGACTGCGTAGGCTATATGG
>JAEZKL010000039.1 GCA_023415475.1 Bacillota bacterium
TTCTTTGTTTCCATTCTGTCAGGATGTAACTTCTTTTCTTTGGTCGTGTTGTAATTGCGTTGTTTGCAATCTGTACAAGCCAATGTAATCTTTACGCGCACAATATCCACCTCCGATTTCTCTTGTAGCGCATTCGCTAACTTTGCTTCCGGCTTTTTTAGGCATAAAAAAAAAGCCCTCTTTCTTTGCTTTCTTACTATATCATACCCAAGTGGGTACGTCAATATTTTTTTGTAGCTACCTTGCATTATATAACAGTAATCAGAATTCTGCAATATTTTTTTACCGCTGATAGTCAAAAAGTAAACCGGAAGACAGATAACGCTATCTGTCTTCCTTATAATTATGTATTCGTTTTCTGTTAGCCTGATAAATTTTGAATTACAGTTATCCTACATTTTGACTTAAGACCATTGGAGGTCTTAACGGTTATTGTCGCCCTCCCCTCCGATAGGGCTGTTATCTTTCCTGTGGGTGAAACTGCTGCTACCGTTTCATCCGAGCTCGAGAATGTGACTCGGTCTGTCGACGAGCTGGGTGTGATGTACGCCCGTAGAGTGTAGGTATCATTCACATTCATTGTTCTGTCCGATTGTGAAAGCTGAAGCATTTGAGATTTTACCGTTCGAATCTTCACTATTTTGACCGACATATTACCACGGTTATCTATTCCAAAGATAGTATAAGTACCATCCTTCTTTACATCAAACTTTATTGTGCCATCCTTCGGTTCTAATACAATACCGGCATCACCCGGGAGAAAATCCTCGGCTTTTTTTATACCGGCCATATATTCCAGTCTTTTGACGCCGCTCTGTATATCAGAAGATCTGACGGTCACGGTTCTGGACTGATAGTTGTCCGCAACGGTATAACTAGCATTTAGGGTCGGCCCCTTCTTGTCTTCGAGCACCTCATATACCTGAACGATCTCGTTACCAGCATAGTCCGATGCATAGAAGGAATACTTTCCTGCTTTTGATACCGTTATCTGATTATCCTCAACCGCAGTGCCTTTTACGCCCCTGGCAAAATCTTTGATCGATTTCTCTCCTAAACTCCAACGTACCACTCGTATATCGGATTTACCAATATCAGATACCTTCACAGGTACTATCATATCACTGCTCTTATAAATCGTACTAAAACTCATGCTGGGAGTGTCATAATCCTTTGACAGAGAACCGGCTGCCATCAATGACTGGTAGGCACTTGGAATACCTGCAAACCTCATATATTCCTGTAGTTCCGGTAATTCTTTTCTGTTTGTTAGGATAAGCTCCTTTACATTTGACGGGTAAATATGGTCATTGCAGGCATATAGTAGAGCAGCAATGGCTGAAACCTGAGGTGCAGCCATGGAAGAGCCGCTCATGGATCCATAACTGCCGACAATCGTGCTCATAATGTTTTCTCCTGGTGCAGCAATGTCCACCGAATCGATACCGTAATTTGACAACTCGGTCAGTTCACCGTCAGAATCGATGAAGGTAACGGATATTAAATTATCCAATTTTAAGCTTGCCGGAAAAATAGGCTGAAAATTGTTATCATCTCCCGTATTGCCGGCAGCTGCGACAAATAGCATATCCGATTCCATCATAACCTGTTTCAGGGATGCGGTATAAGAGGAGGTTCCCCAGCTTAAGTTACAGATGTTTGCTCCCATACTGGTCGCATATTTGATAGCCTCAACTGCATCTGCAAGAGTACCGGTCCCTTTACGACCGCCATTGATCTTAAGCGCCATTATCTTAACATCGACCTTGGAGGCTACACCGGCCACACCTATTCCGTTATCTATTGTTGCTCCGATAATTCCCGCAACATGAGTTCCATGATCATCATTATCTTCCGGCGAGGCTATATTCAATTTCAATTGATCAGAATAACTGTAATGGCAGACCGTGTTGTCATCATTGTAGAAATCCCACCCATAGTAATCATCAACATATCCGTTGTTATCATTATCGATATTATCTCCGGGAATCTCTCCTTCATTGGTCCACATATGGTCTACCAGATCAGGATGAGTATAATCCACACCGGTATCAATCACTGCTACTATAACTTCGCGGTTTGGCAATACATCCTCCGATAGCTTTTTCCAGGCTTCTACTACATCCATATCCATATCCGGCATCGATGGTTTATTCAATCTTCCCGCCTGTGTCAAGTAGATATAGTGTCCCGGATTCTCGATTGCCCATTGAGTATCCGCATAGGTATCATTACTAAAACCCAAGGTTGAAATAATGGTATTTTCCTGAGCTTCCAGAATCGTCTCGTCATCTTTCAGCTTATGTAATATATTATTAAAATGTGAACTGTCATTCACGGCCAGAAGAGCATAATCTTCAATGTGTCTGACAATCTTAAGCTCTCCGTCATACTGTTCCACAAGGTAATCAAGTCCCTGTTCGGACATCTTATCCTTGAATATTACCACAATTTCTCCACCTGCTTCTTTATAAGCCTGTAGTTCTTGGCGGTTGTTAAAATGTACGGTCAGCCAGGAAATTGTAGCAATTGAGACAAGTGCTGCGAGTATAATATGTAATTTTATAAGGTTAAATCGTATATTCTTCATAATAATTTCTCCACTGCCAAAGCTATCCTGTTGCTATTATCAGCGTAATCCCAACTATTGGCATTTATGTGGCAGAATTATAACAAAATTGTTATAATTATTATATTTTTATTAGATTCGACCGCTTTCGACATTTCCCAATTTTTGCTGATGCATTTTTGACTATTATATGCTATACTAAAATAAATGAATGCGGATATTTCCATCCGATGTTTGTTTTTTAATCTACCCTCAGTGATAGAAATCCAAAGGAGGTGTTCATATGGTTAATCCTAACGACCAAATAGTATCTACGAATCCAAGGGATTTCTGGGATAGCCTACATCTGGATATACTTACTGCAAACCAGAAAATCATGCCTAAGGATTATATATATTTCATTGAAAGAAGCTTTCTGTTTTCACTGTTTTTCAGAGGTAGTCATCCTCTGGAGCTGGATGCTTTTCGTAAAATTCTAAATATTAAGGAAAATGGTTATGTTCTTATCCTTAACTTTACAGAGCTTCCCCAGTCAGGCACGAGTGATGAAGCCATTGATGAATTAGAGATTTATCAATACCTTCGCAGTCAGTTTATTAATAAAAATATTTGTATTGGCCCTCAGATCAAAAAAAGAGTCGTCCTTCTGGTCACAGAGGATTCCCCTCTGTCCATCCATGATCACCGTGAGAAGAGCCATTCTCTTTGCAATGATATAATTACCGGCCTAAAAGATCAATTTCAGATTAATCTGACGATCGGTATTGGAAGTCCTCAACCCATCAATACCATTTATTCTTCCTTCAGAGATGCTATTTCTGCATTATTTTACCGCAGCTCTGAGCCTATTATATATTATCATGATGTTGACCAGACTGATTCCAATACCCGTTTTGACTATCTTCTAACAGAAAAGCATCTGATGCAAGCAATCCGGCTTAGAAAATCAGAAGCCTATAATTATTTCAGCTTAATCATGGATCAGATACGTTCCTACAGTGATGAGTCTAGGAGAAATAAGATCCTCGAGATTCTGATACTGGTCAGTCATGCCATGAGTCTGGATAACCAGAATAAGTATGCCTTCATTGATTATACCGGTATTGCACGAGAGCTTATGGAGACATCGGGAGATTTGCTGATTGAAACTGCATACAAGAAGTTTATCTTTATAACCAGCTATGTAAAGCCGCAAAGCAATATCGATTATTCCAATCACATCGTCAAGGCAACACAGGAGTATCTGGAAAGTCATTATGCAGAAGATATTTCTCTGGAGGATATGGCTGAGCAGGTAAATATCAGTCCTCAATACTTTAGTAAGCTGATCAAAAAGACCACAGGCTTCAACTTTATTGACTGGCTTTCCATGCTTCGTGTAAAGAAAGCGAAGGAGTTGTTAACTAACTCCAATCTGACGGTAAAGGAAGTATGCTTTATGGTTGGTTATAAGGACCCAAATTATTTTAGTCGCATTTTCAAAAAACGCATCGGTATCACACCAAGTGAATATGTAAAAAAACAGCTCTTATTTTAGCAATAAGAGCTGAAAAATAAACCGCTATACATTGAGGTTACATATGGATTTCTGAAGGTTTTTATCTCACTGTTCGGGTATGTGACTATTGTTTTTTCCAAGTATTCCATCGGATTTATTGTAATCGACTCTGCTTTATCCTTGAGTCTTGCGATAAATCCGTTTTCTCTTGTAAATAAACTCTCCATCCCGCCATCGATGGCAGCCTGAACGGCGAGGGAATCATTGATGGATAGATATCCATTCTCATCGGATATAATACCGCAGGCTTCTAATTCCTCCGAATAGACCTTCTCCAAACCTTTCATCTCACTGATTAATTTTGTAGCGCGGTAATGCTCCTTATAATCCTGAGTTCTATTCTGTGCAATCCGAACTAACTGGTTATAGGTATTCAAAACGTCTTCCAGTGATGATAAGATTTTATCACTATCCGGTACGATATTCAAGGAAACCGGCTCTTCGCTGGTTCCGTTCAAGGTAATACGAAGCTTTCCCTCCAGGTTGAAGGTATTCGTTGAGGTCTTTCTGGGGATATCATTAATCATAAATTCCGATGTGGTGGAAGGCTTTTCAACCCGATTAAGGCCGAAAAATTCCACGACACCCATCCTATGATAATCCGCATCCGTAAATTCAAAAGCCAGCTCTCCGCTCTTACCGGCTTGTTCCGAAATAACAACAATTCTACCATAATCGTTGTTAGACCCTCTTTCTACCGTTGCATTGACACCGGGAATCGCCATATTAATAAATTCTGTCATCTTCCTTAACGCTTCAGAATTCTCAATTCTATTTTCATGAACATAATTGAATTTATAGTTCTGATCCATAATCCTGGCATTGAACTCATATTCACCGGAAGACAGGCCCTTGGATACCAGTAATAATTCCTTACCTACATTTATCTGTACAGAGGCAAGGGAAGTAACCTGAAACGTGATATTATCCGGCAACCCCTCTGTATCCTCCTTTAAAAGCTTGGCAGACAGAACCTTCTCATCACTTACCCGAATTGCCTTTGATGTAAATCCGGCGGCCACCGGATCTTCCATACCCGTAAGCTTCGTCTTTAGCTCAATTGCAGTCTCTTTTATACCAAAGGTATAATCCTGATTATCCTTTGACATATTAATTTTATAGAAAGGAGAACGTCTGTTTAAGTCAATAATATTATTATAGATACGTTTTAAATCACTTCTTTTATGAGCTGGATACATCACTTCCCTTTTAATCGGGTAGCTTTCCAGCATATAGTTATATACTGACGACAAACCAGTTCCTCCTCTCCGATTTATATTTCAGTTCTATTTTATCTTCCTTATTGAATTTCCGATAATCAGAGATTGCTTCATAAATATCGTATCCAACGGTAGCTCTCCATTACCTTCAATCATCTGAAGCAGCTTTTTAGCTGCTTCTCTGCCAATTGTATCTCTTTCCTGCTTAACCGTAGTTAATTTCACTCCAATATATTGTATCAAATCAACACCGTCATAACCCGCTATCGATATATCCTTAACCACCTTTAGACCGCTTTTCCGAATAGCACTTATAACCCCCATTGCTGATGTATCATCAGGGGCTATAATGCAGGTTGGCCGGTTTGGTAGTTTAAGAAGCTTTAATGCCTGCTCCTCTGTCATGAGAGTATTTCGATATAAGCTCTCACGCAGATATTCCTTTACAACCTTAATACCATTCTCCTCCATCGCATCGGTAAAGCCATCGATCCGGTTTCTGGTAACCAATGAGTTCACTCCATAGATGAAAGCAATATTTCTATGTCCCTGGCGTATTATAAAATTGGTTAATTGCTTCATACCTCCATAATTGTCTGATATGATGGAATAAGCCTTCTGGAAGGCATAGTCAATTGTTATTACAGGAATATCGCTGTTCACCAGCTTAATTACTTCCTCATTTTCATAATCCGCACAAACAATGCACACTCCGTCAAAATGCCGGTACTGGCAATGCTCCAGATATGTCATCTTCCTGCTTCCGACGTTATGCTCGATAAAGGTGATGTCATAACCGTTCCTGGCTGCTTCATCTTTAAAGGCCTCTAAAATATGAGCAAAATACTCATTCTTAAATCCAAGATTAGAAAGGGTATTAAACAAAACACCGATATTATAGGTTTTCTTAAGCTTCAACGCCCTGGCATTGGTGTTTGGGAAGTATCCCATCTCGTTTGCTGTCTTTATAACTAAATCCCGAGTCTTGTCACTGATATCCGAGTATCCGTTCAAAGCCTTACTTACAGTAGAGGCTGATACTCCGCAGCGCTCAGACAATTCTAGAATCGTTGCCATCCGGTCATTCCCCTGTTCCCTTGAAATCCAAAAATAACTATTATTAATATTTTAAATTATTTTAATAAATTATTCAAGTAGTAAACTGGCATTATATTCTCAAATTCGACATATAGTATAAATATCCTCAGAATTACGGAAAGTCGCTTACACGCAAAATGCATACACGGAAGGCTTCGGTCTGAAGTGCTTCTATGTATGCATTCTGTGATCCGACCATATCGGTCTATATCTATCTCTGTAAAATCGCTTACAATACTTTGTTCATCCTGCTTTTGTATATTTTGTTTTACACTGCCTGTACCTGAATAACCTTCACCGGACATACCGCTGAGCATTTACCGCAATTGGTACATTTGCTATAGTCAATATAAGCCAGGTTGTTATCCACATGAATTGCATCAAATTCGCAAGCCTTAACACAAAGCTTACAGCCGATACAACCGGCAGAGCAGGCAGCCTTAACATCCTTACCCTTATCCAGGGAGCTGCAGCCAACCAGTGTTTTGGCTTTTGCAGGTACCATCTCGATCAGCTTGTTCGGACACATAGCGGTACAGGTGCTGCAACCGGTACATTTTTCTTTGTCTACGACAGCAATCCCGTTCACAATATGGATTGCATCAAAGGCACATACTCTAACGCAGGAACCTAAGCCCATACAACCATAGGAGCATTTTTTATTACCCTTACCGGGTGCAACCGCAGCCTTATTACAATCCTGAACACCGTAATATTCATACTTAACCTCAGTCTTATCACAGGTTCCGACACATTTAACAAAGGCTACCTTCTGCTCTGCCTCTTCCACAGAGGTACCCATTACTTCCGCAATCTGGCTATGAGCCTCTCTGTTGGCTACAGGGCAGGCATTGGTCGGTGCTTCTCCTTTGGCAATTGCTGCTGCCAGACCGTCGCAACCGGGATATCCGCAGCCGCCACAGTTTGCACCGGGGAGCAGCTCACGAACCTTTATCTCTCTCTCATCCTGCTTAACCTCAAAGGTTTTTGCAGCAAAGCCAAGAAATAATCCGATGAACAAGCCTACACCTGCGACAATTACAGTTGCAACCATAACTCCGTTGAAGCTAAATACTGCTGCCACATTGGTCAAATCCGAAAGGAAATTATTTGATAACAAATTCTGAATTGACATATCCATTTCCCCCTATTCTATAAACCGGCAAATCCGAAGAAAGCCATAGCCATCAGACCTGCGGTAATTAAAACAATCGGAGAGCCCTGGAAGGATTTTGTGACATCATTGTACTCAATTCTCTCACGGATGCCTGCCATAATAATAATTGCAAGAGTAAATCCTGCTGCTGTTCCGAAGCCGTTAATAATACTGGAGATTAATCCATAATCCTCTGTAACGTTAATCAATGCCACACCAAGTACCGCGCAATTGGTTGTAATCAACGGAAGATACACACCGAGCGCACTGTAAAGTGGACGGCTGTATTTCTTAAGTACCAGCTCAACGAACTGTACCAGACACGCAATTACTAAGATAAATACGATTGTCTGGAGATATCCCATACCCAAAGGTACTAGCAGTCCGGTATAAATCATGCTGCAAAGTGCAGAAGCTACGGTAATAACAAAGATTACGGCTGCTCCCATACCTGCTGCGGTATTTGTTTTCTTTGATACTCCGAGAAACGGACATAAGCCAAGGAATTGACTTAAGACAACGTTATTCACGAGAGCTGATCCAACAATAATCATGATAAGATCCTTCATCTTAATCAATCCTCCTTACTTTTCGTTTTGTTTTGTATTCACATCGGGTTTCTTGGTTGCACTTGCTTTGGTTGATGCTACCTCATCCTTAGAAGCTATCTCTTCACGGTTTGTGGTGCAGGTGCTTCCCATGCAATGGGAACAATCCCCTCCACAGCCAATGCTGTTAGCCGCGGATCCGTTGGTTGCCGAAGGAAGCTTTAGCTTATTCTGAAGTGCTGTCAGGATTGCTAAGGTAAATAGCGCTCCGGGAGCAAGAATAAATATCGTGATTGGCTCAAAGCTGTCCGGTGTAATCTTAAAGCTGAAGATTGTTCCGGCTCCGAGAAGTTCACGGAAGGAGCCAATGATACTAAGTGCAAGAGTGAAACCAAGTCCCATTCCGATACCATCAAACAGGGATAATCCGATGGAATTCTTAGCCGCATAGGCTTCCGCTCTACCTAGGATAATACAGTTAACTACGATTAACGGAATGTAAATACCCAAAAGTTCATTAACCACAGGTAAATATGCTTCCAGAAGGAGCTGCACGATCGTAACCAGGGATGCAACCACTACGATATACGCAGGGATACGAACCTTATCAGGAATGAATTTACGAAGCGCCGATATTAATAAATTGGACATAGCCAATACCACAGTAGTGGTGAGTCCCATGTATAACCCGTTATTTCCGGAGGTTGTTACTGCCAAAGTCGGACACATACCAAGCATAATAATAAAGGTAGGGTTCTCTTTAATAATACCATTATAAATACGCTCTACATACTTATTCATCTTCATTATTGTGCTCCTCCTAACTCTGCCGAATTTTCTGTCACAAATTGAATGCCGGCATTGATCGCATATGTTACCGCTTTCGAGGTAATCGTAGCACCACTAATCGCATCCACTTGGTCCTCACTCGCTGCACCGGTTTTCGTTACAACATATTGTGCAACCTTTTTATTCAGAAACTGATCCAGGAAATCCGGCTCCTGTGCCTTCATACCAAGACCTGCCGTCTCGCTGATTGACAAGAATGAGATTCCATTTATACTACCATCCAGAGAATATCCATAAACAAATTTAATTCCATCCTTGTAGCCTGCGGAGGTAGAAACGGTGATGTTATAACCAAGGAGTTCGTTATTGCTGCTATAAGCTTTACTAATACTATCAATTGTCACTCCGGAATAATCTGCATTTACGCTTACCAGATCAGTGCTTTCCAGCAGCTGCATCAGGGCTTCATCCTCTTCAAAGGATGAGGCTTCAGTAAATACCTCCTGATTCGCCTCTAAGGTCTTCTGTACCGCTTGTGCCTCGATCGGTTCTTTGGTAATCTCATATACATAGCTAAGAGCCAATCCGGATACTAAAGTAATGATAAAAAGTGCAATCGCATCTCTTATTAATTCAGATCGAATGAAAGGGTTTTTATTTTTCACGGACAGCACGCTCCTTTCCAAAGGATCTCTGTCTGGTTGCCTTCTCAATCAACGGAACAAGAAGGTTACAGAAAATAATTGCATAGGATACACCCTCTGCTGTACCACCTTGAAGACGGAACAAACCGGTTAATAAACCAAGGCTGATACCAAATACGATCTGACCAACCGGAGTGATCGGACTGGTTACATAATCGGTAGCCATGAAGAAGGCACCAAGCAATAAACCACCACCAAGGATATGTCCTAGCATAAAGGTCATATCGAAGCCTTTATCACCGAAGAGGATGACAAATACAGCCAGTGAAATAATATAGCTTAACGGAATTCGAAGAGAGATCACTCTCTTGAATACTAGATAGGCTCCGCCGATAAGAATTGCAATTGCACTGGTCTCACCGATGGTACCACCGATATTACCGACCAGCATCTTAACTAAGTCTACGGACTCTCCTGCCTTCAGTGCTGCCAAAGGGGTAGCTCCGGATACTCCGTCCAGTGCTGCGAAGCCATTCTTAATATAATCCATTGTACCGGGAGCAGTAACCTTCTCCACAGCAAAAGCAGTCATACGTACCGGGAAACTGATTAACAGGAAGACACGAGCTGCCAGGGCGGGATTCATAAAGTTCTGACCCAAGCCGCCATACAGCATCTTTACAATTAGAATTGCAAATACGCCACCGACAATTGCCATCCATAGCGGAAAGCCTGCGGGCAGGTTATATGCCAACAACAGACCGGTAACTACAGCACTGTAATCACCGATGGTAGCCGGCTTCTTCATGAATTTGCAATAAAGGTATTCTGTTAACACGCAGGCTGCGATGGTTACAACAATCACCGTCAGAGCGTTAATACCAAAATTATATATACCGAAAATACCGGCAGGAACCAATGCAAGAAGTACATCCTGCATAATACTTTTTGTAGTAATCGGGCTTCTGGAATGCGGAGCAGCCGATACATGAAATAAGTCGCTCAACGTTTACACCTCTTTCAAAATTTATGGTCGGATTACGCTTTCTTACGCTTGCCAAGAACACTGTTTCTGGTCTGCATGATAGACTGGGATAAGCTTCGCTTAGCAGGACATACGTATGAGCAGCAGCCGCAGCCACAGCACTCCATACCGTCCGCTTTCACAAAGCCAGCTTCGTCATTACGATTACCCAGAGCAGCAAGCTGAAACGGCATCAATTGTAACGGACATTTTTCAGCGCACTTTCCACAGCGGATACAGGGACTTTCCTCCACTGCCGCCGTATCCTTCTTAAAACCAAGAAGTGCGGAAGAGGTCTTTATAACCGGAACATTGTAATTAAATAATGCGATACCCATCATCGGTCCGCCGGAGATCATCTTCTCGGGGCGTTCCACAAAACCACCTGCTGCTTCGAGTATCTCCCCATAGTCAATGCCGATTGCTACATTAAAATTCTGTGGCTGCTTTACAACATCTCCAGATACGGTCACAATTCTACGGATGAGCGGAGTACTCTTTACTACCGCATTATAGATGGCAATTACGGTATCCACATTATCTACAATGCACCCCACATCAGCGGGAAGCTTCTTTGAATTCAATTTTCGTTTTGTAACGGCATACACCAGCTGACGTTCGCCACCCTGCGGGTATTTTGTCTTTATAGTAACGACCTCGATATTATTTTCCTTAGCGGCCATTTCCTTTAATAGCTGAATAGCCTCAGGCTTATTATCCTCAATCGCAATAATCCCTTTCGCATTTTCAAACAGCTTTAATATTACCTTGAGACCGCCGACGATCTTCTCCGGCTCCTCTAACATCATACGGTAATCCGAGGTAAGATAAGGTTCACATTCTGCACCGTTTACAATGACATAATCAATCTTATTGTCGTCCTTCGGCGCCAGCTTAACATGAGTAGGGAAACCCGCACCTCCCAGACCTACAATACCGGCTTCCTTTACATAATTACGAATCTCATCTTTTGTCATGCTGTTAAAGTCACGTACTTTACCAAAGCCTTCTACTGTCAGGTATTCATTGTCATTTTCTATTACAATGGATTCCACCATATTTCCTGATACAGTCAGTCTTTTTTCAATTTCCTTTACCGTTCCTGATACGGAACTGATCACATGTGCCGAGATGAAGCCGCCAGCTTCTGCAATTCTCTGACCTACGAGAACCCTGTCACCCTTTGAGACAACCGGTTTTGCAGGAGCTCCTAGATGTTGAACCATCGGAAACACCAATTCACCCTTAGGTAAAAGAACAGTAGTGGGTTTATCCATTGTCAGGTCTTTACCGTCATATGTATGGATACCACCCGGGAATGTTGACCTACCCATTAATCCATTTCCTTCTTTCTTTTTGTTTTTAGAATGTCCTCTAAGAACCATCTTTGCTATGGAATGTGATTTATATAAATCATCACTTACCACGAAAAATTACCGTTCTTGTTAAATATAAAACTAAGTTCGTTAAGCATAAAACAATGTGCTTAGCCTTGAACACACAAAAAGTATTATAACACAGGCCTACTTATTTTGACAGAATAGTTATTAAATTAACAATAAAAAAGGCCTTCCCCAATTGGGCAGGCATCTTTGGTATCACTCTTAATCTATGGCTCCATTATAACTATTCCCCTATACCGGTATCAATATGGAGTTAATGGCAGCTAATCAATCTTAAGCAAGAAAAAGAGATTATCCTAACGGGGTCCCTAGGACAATCTCTTTGACTCATGACAATAGAAGGTTCGTGAAGCGTACTTTCTATTTTATTAAGTTTTCAGTTTTAATTCATGCCTACTCTTAATTCACATTAATAGGCCGAGTTATATCTCGTCTTATGAAGGTATTTTTCCTTTGTTGCCAAACCGCCTCTGATATGGCGTTCCGACTTATTGAGGTCCAAGACTACCCTGGCTCTTTCAGCAAGGGAGGGGTTAATCTGCGTAAGACGTTCTGTTACGTCTTTATGTACGGTTGACTTCGAAATGCCGAACTGTTTCGCGGTTTGCCTCA
>JAEZKL010000062.1 GCA_023415475.1 Bacillota bacterium
ATAGAAAATGCCGAAGTAATAGCAGGAGGATATGTATCAACAGAATCTATCCTTCATAGCAAGGTATCTGCAAAAGGAGATATCATCGTAGGAGGAAAGCGTGGTTTCGTAACCGGCGGAGAGATTCGTTCCGGTACTATGATAACCGTGAAGACTGCAGGTTCACAGATGGGTACGGCGACTCTCTTAGAGGTTGGAATTGATCCCAGAGTGCTGGAAGAGTTTCGTGAGCTGGAGAAGAAGATAGCTACTATGATGGCTGATAAGGAACGATTAGCACAAGCCCTGATAGTATTCCGGAAGAAAATCGCTACAGGAACACAGATGACCGAAGAAAAGATGGAATACCTAAAGCAGGTAACTCAGAATAATATCATGCTGGAGACGCAGATTAAAGAGGCCAGAAAACGTTATGAGGAACTAAAAATAGATGTGGATAACAATTCCTCGGGATCAATTAAGGTTTCGGAGATCGTCTATCCAGGGACTAAGCTGGTAATATCCAATGTAGTCCATTATATTCGTTCAGAAACGCATCATAGCAAATTTATTAGGGATAGAGCGGATATAAAAGTGATCCCATTGATGTAATTGACCGAATCAGGATTAGACAGTTTTACAATATAAGATAATGTTATTGCAGCTTATCGTGTTAAATAATAAGGGGAGGCGAGTTGGTATGTCGGTAGGACCTATCGAAGTAATCAGAGCACAGGAAGCAACACAGATCAGACATATGGATACCCAGCGTGCTCAGCACGCGCAGGAACAGATCAGTCGTAACTTTCAGAATATGGTGCAGCAGGAGCATAGTAAACCGACAGAGACAACCAAATCTGACAATACCGAATATCGTTATGATGCAAAGGAAAATGGAAATAATCAGTATCAAGGCTCCCAAGGGAAGCGAAATAAGAAGCAAGAAAGTAAAACAGGCTCTAAGAATGACTCAAAGAATGGAATGAACTCATCCAAAAGCGGTGGCATAGATATCCTGATATAAAAACACGTACAGGAGTAATGAAAAGAATGAACCCATTAGAAATAGCACTGATTATTATAGGAATCATAGTCATCATCGTCAGTTGCGTTATTGTTGATAACTCACAGAAGGTGCAGCAACAGATGATTGGGAAGTCCCTGTCTTCCATGGAAGATAAGCTGAGCGAAGATGACAAAAAGCAATTAATGAACAAGATGAAGGAGCTTTTGGCAGAAGTCCGGGAGGAGGCTATCCTTAGGACCGATGATACCTTAAGTAAAATATCAAATGAAAAAATCATAGCTGTTAATGAATTCACTGATCAGATCATGGAGAAGATTAAGCGTAACCATGAAGAGGTCGTTTTCCTTTATAATATGTTAAATGATAAAGAAAAGGAATTGAAATTAACGGTTCGAGAGATTGACAATTCTAAAAAAAGCGTACAGGATATTCTGAACAGTAAAGCAGAAGGGGATAAGCAGCAAGCTATAAGGAATGTGAAGACGCAGACCGCTATGAAGACTCAAAGTCAAGCCCATTCATTACAAATAGAAAAGCAGGACAAACCGAGTACCCGTGCAATCGAAGCTTCTCCGGAGCTGTCCACCGTCAGCGGTCCAAACACGAATAGTAATTCGCAGATCTTGGCTCTATATTCTCAAGGAAGATCCTTAGTAGAGATATCAAAGCTATTAGGTCTTGGACAGGGAGAAGTGAAACTGGTAATCGATTTGTATAAGGGAAAGAAGTAATTCGAAAGGCTTGGTAATATACCTATGAAATTAAAATACTATATGAGGGGATTGGGAATAGGAATTGTTCTTACAACTCTATTATTAACCATAGCGAATCCGAAGGAAAAGCTTACCGACACAGAAATAAAGGAACGGGCTAAGGAATTAGGCATGGTGGATAAAAAAGAGGAAGAGGATGCATCAATTAGTGAGCTACTAGAGAAAAATAAGCCAACTACTAAACCATCCACCGCGCCCACGCAAGCTCCGGAGCCTACTGCTCTGCCTGAGCCTACGTTAACCCCGACCACTACTCCAGAACCTACGCCGGAGCCAACGCCAACACCAGCCGTCGAGATACCGGTGAATGATAATCGAGACGGGGAGAATACCGGTGAATTGGTAACCTTTACAGTAGATCAGGGAATGTCCTCGGGCAAGGTTGCTGCAATGCTGTTAGAAAAGGGATTAATCAAGGATTCTGAGGAATTTAACCGGTTTATCGTTGAGGAAGGAAAGGCAGGCGTAATCCGAATAGGAACCTATACCTTACCTAAGGGAGCAAGCTATGAGGAAATCCTAACAAAGATAACTACAAAATAATACATCGAAAATCCAACAACTGCAAAAACAGAGCCATTGAATTACTGTTACCTTAATCAATGGCTCTGTTTTTAGGCATATCTGATTGAAAGAATAACATAATTCATTCGCAACACGCTCTTTTGACACTCTAATCAATATTCATTATCAGATCAGAAAAATCTAAGAAGAAAATAAATTTGATCTGAAAATAAAAAAATACTTGTCATCCAGATAATGTTATGTTATAATTTCGTAGTCAAATTACACGCATATTGATTCCATAACAAGGTGCCTTAAGTTCTTAAGGTCTGTTAAGAATATGATATATGCGGAAGAAAACAACCAAATGGAGGTATATTATGAGCGTTATTTCAATGAAGCAGTTATTGGAAGCCGGTGTACATTTCGGACACCAGACAAGAAGATGGAATCCTAAGATGGCGGAGTACATCTACACAGAGAGAAATGGTATCTATATCATCGACTTACAGAAGTCAGTAGGAAAGGTTGATGAGGCTTACACAGCAATTAAGAATGTGGTAGCTGAAGGCGGTTCCATTCTTTTCGTTGGTACTAAGAAGCAGGCACAGGATGCGGTTAAATCCGAAGCTGAGCGTTGCAGCATGTACTTTGTAAATGAGAGATGGTTAGGTGGTATGTTAACCAACTTTAAGACCATCAGAAGCAGAATTGAGAGATTAAGAGAAATCGAAAGAATGTCTGAAGATGGTACCTTCAGTGTTCTTCCTAAAAAAGAAGTTATCGAGCTTAAGAAAGAATGGGATAAGCTTGAGAAAAACCTTGGCGGTATCAAGAACATGAAGAAGATTCCGGATGCTATCTTCGTAGTAGACCCTAAGAAGGAAAGAATTTGTATCCAGGAAGCTCACACCCTTGGTATTCCGTTGATCGGTATTGCAGATACTAACTGTGATCCTGAAGAATTAGACTATGTAATTCCTGGTAATGATGATGCAATCAGAGCGGTTAAGTTAATCGTTTCCAAGATGGCAGATGCTGTTATCGAAGCAAACCAGGGAGTTCAGTTAACTGATACATCCAGCGCTGATAGCGATGATGCAGAAGTTAGCATGGATGATGCTGTTACCGAATAAAAGCTTTTAAGCAGGTCATACTGCTGGTAGAATGCTTTGGTAATAAACTTAGTATCTATATAATCTAATAAATTGGAGGAATATACGATGGAAGTTACCGCTAGTATGGTAAAAGATTTAAGAGAAATGACCGGTGCCGGAATGATGGATTGCAAGAAGGCTCTTGCAGCTACAGACGGTGATATGGATAAAGCAGTTGAGTTCTTAAGAGAAAAAGGACTTGCTGCAGCTGAGAAAAAAGCTGGTAGAATTGCAGCAGAAGGTATCGTTGATACTTGCGTTCTTGCTGATGGCAAGGTTGCATCTATCGTAGAAGTAAACAGTGAGACAGACTTCGTAGCTAAGAATGAGAAGTTCAGAGACTTTGTTGCAGCAGTTGCTAAGCAGGCTGCTGAGACTACAACTACTGATCTTGATACTTTCCTCGCTGAGAAATGGGCACTTGATGCTTCTAAGACAGTAAAAGAAGAATTATCCTCTATGATCGCTATTATTGGCGAGAACATGAATATCAGAAGATTCGAGAGAGTTACAGCTGAGAATGGTTTTGTAATGTCTTACATCCATGGCGGTGGAAGAATCGGTATCCTTGTAGATGTAAACTGTTCTGTAAATAATGCAGAAGTACAGGAAGCAGCTAAGAATGTAGCGATGCAGATTGCAGCGTTATCTCCGAAGTATGTTGATCAGTCAGAGATTTCTGCTGATTTCATCGCTCACGAGAAGAACATTCTTAAGGCTCAGATCATGAATGATCCCGCTAATTCCAAGAAGCCTGAGAATATCATCGAGAAGATGCTTGAAGGTCGTCTTAACAAGGAATTAAAGGAATTCTGTCTTGTTGATCAGATTTATGTAAAGGATAGTGAATTATCAGTTGGTCAGTACCTTGCTAACGTATCCAAGCAGGTTGGCGCTTCTATGACAATTAAGAGATTCGTTCGTTTTGAAACCGGCGAAGGTCTTGAGAAGAAGAGTGAAAACTTCGCAGAAGAAGTTGCAAAACAGATGGGTGTGTAATGCTAATTTAACATTATGAAGGATAGGAGGCTTGGAAGCCCCGAAGATGCGTTATATAGCGTGTTTAACGGGTTTTCGAGCCTCTTTTTTATATCTTGTAAACACCGTAGAACACCGTCTAAAGTTGTTAAAATTGCTTCATAGTGTGTCAAAAAGTATGTAATAATAGTGTCAAATCGACCTGACACAACCTTCGGCGAATTTGACACCTATGGGGAAACGTTGAGAATTTAAAAAACAAGGGAGACCAAATCAAAAACTATCCAGTATTCCAAGATTGGCTGAGCGACCGTGAGTTGCATAAGAAATAAGGCGCAATGTTGATATGTTCCCGCAACCTCGAGAACGCTCAGAAACGGTTGACATGTTCCCATGAACACAGACATCAATAATGGGCACTCGGGCCATGTTGAGACTGTTGTCTTGATGTCACGTAAAGATAATTAAATAGACCTTAAAGGGCTTGTAATCAAAGATTTCCAGACTTTCGGTACGTATTACTGATTGGCTGGAAGCTTTGTATTTTATCCTGAAGCATGACTTATTGCATGAAATATTGGTTAGGGTTGAGACATTTTACGTATTTTACTCATACGGAATTGCAGCGAATCTGGACGGATGTAGATACCCAGAACATTGCTTCATGGAAGTTCTTGAAAAGTGTTAAAGTGTATGCAATCAGCCGTGCTGAGTGGAAAGATTAAAAAAACGGAGGTTTCTATGATTGACATTAAATCATGGATGGACTCTTTACAAAAGAAAAATTTGGTGAACGTATTTATTTTGTAGGTCTACAAGGAAGTTACGGAAGAGGTGAAGCAACTGAATCAAGTGATATTGATGTAGTAGTGATATTAGATAAATTAACAATAGATGATATAAAAACATATAGCGGTATGATTGATACCCTTTCGAACCGAGAATTGATATGTGGATTTCTTTCAGGTAAAGATGAACTTATAAATTGGGAACCGTCAGATTTATTTCAGTTTTATTATGATACTACACCAATTGTAGGCAGTCTTGATGAGCTGCTCACAAGAATTGATAAAGGAGCAGTCGATCGTGCTATCAAAATAGGTGCATGCAACATCTACCATGGATGCGTACACAACATGTTATATGAAAAAAGTGATGATATCGTATATGGACTATATAAGTCAGCATCTTTTGTTATACAAGCAATTGTATTTAGGGATACAGGTGAATATATAAAGTACCAAAAAATCTGATAGAAGTGGTAAACAATGAAACAATAGATATTTTAAATGACTTTATAGCTCTTAAAAATGGTTCTACTGTAGAATTTGATAAAATGTCAGAGCGTTTATTTAATTGGGTAAGGAAGCTATATAATTTGATTTAACGGGATAACAAATAGGAATTTATAATAAATTATGAAATAAGTTATATGGATATCAGATTACTATGTCTGGATTTAATGATTTTAAATTAATATTCTAATTTGCGCGCAAAGCGAGCATTGCAAGCTTGCTTGCAAAATGCGAACACGCACGCGAACCGGAGAAACTCGCGTAGCGTGTTCCTTCCGGTTACCAAAAATGAAAGGGGTGTCTCATTAAGAGCCCCCTCTTTTTTGATGGCTGCTTATTTTCTTTTTGGTAAGAGGATGCTATGCGTGTCCAGAAAATGGCTGAGGCAGTGGAGGAGCGGTCGCGTAATTTATAATTTATAATCATGAGTGATTTTCCCGTGGTATTATATGTAATAATGTGGTAGAATAAAAATGGTATATTTTTACGAAGAAGTTTTTTGTAAAACATGTACAAAAGAAATAATAGTTACAAAGAGAATGGAGCTCGGAGGAAACTATAATGGAGCATATCAGTATCAACCCCAAAAAACAAATATCTATAATAAATCAATACTCAACTATAAAAAGTCAATAACATAAAGAGGAAAAAGATTACACACTTAAAGTATAACTTTTTAGTAAAAATGGATTATAGGTTGCCTTTATTAACCTAAAAAAATTATAAAAGGAGTAGGGATAATGTATATTTACAACAAAAGAAGCATAATGAAGGGCTTTATTGCTAGCCTGGTGATGGTGGTAATTATTCTGTCACTAGCTCTAACTAATGTAGCATCAATTGCTGAAGCAGCAAGCGTACCAGAGATTTCTAAAAAGTCCAGGACAATTCTTATAGGCAATAGGTATAACCTGAACATTAATAATAAGATTAAGGGATCAACCTATAAGTGGAAGTCCAGTAATGAAGATATTGCAACAGTAGATAACCGAGGCTTTGTGACAGGTGTAAGTAAAGGAAAGACAGTAATAACCTGTACGATAAAGGCACCCAAGGAAACTTACAAGGTAAGCTCTACTGTTACAATTAGGAAGCCAGCGGAAGAATTTGAGATCAATAATAAGGTTTCTTTATTAAATGTAGGTCAGCATTATGACCTTAACAGAGATTTGTATCCAAAGGACTCCAATGACCTAACTAGTTGGTCAACTAGTGATGAATCAATTGCTAAACCTGATGCAAAAGGTAAGTTTACAGCATTAAAAGAGGGGACTGTTACCATTACAGGAACAACTCTTAGCAAAAAATCAGATCATGTAACAATTAAAGTTGTTGATGAAGCAGGAACTGTTACCACACAGGAAGAGCTAAATGAGTATCTAGATAGTGGTGTTGGTTTAATAACAATTAAGACCGATAATGAGGTGGAACTATCCATTCCTGAAGGTGACTACAGCAAGCAGACCTTAGTAGTAGATGCTCCAAAGGCTGAGGTTACTAATAAGGGTGTATTTAAATCCATTGAGATTATAAATATTAAGCCTAATACTTGGTATGAGCAGGCAACAGCTAATGCAATAAATGTAAGTGGACCCAACGCAAGGGTTGTGGTAGATGCTAATTCAGAGGTATCAATTATTAGTAGCGGAACAGGATTAACCATCATTAATAATGGTGTAATAAGCGGACTGACATTAGATTCAGATGCTACAGTTAATATTGAGGGAAGCGGGACAGCACCGATTCCTGTAACTGCTAATATAGCTAATGCTAGCATAACAACTAGTGTACCGGTTAATTTAACCTGTAATCAGAAAATTACACTTACCATTCTTCCGGGAGCTGAAGCAAGCACAGTGACGGTTGAAAGTGAAGAATTTATTCCTATTATACTAGGAACAGGTAGTATAACTGTTGTTATTGGAAGTGGCGAGAATGCTGTTACAAGAACAATAATAGCTACACCTATCGAAAGCTCAGGTGGAGGATATAGTGGTAATATTCCAGTAGACAATGTAAATGTAAGTGCTATTAGTGTTACTGGAGCTGACGGAGCAACAACAATAACCACAGGTAATGGCACATTGCAGATGACAGCAGCTGTAACACCGGCAAATGCGAGTAACAAGGCGGTTACATGGTCTGTTGTTAATGGTACAGGCTCAGCAACAATTAGTGCTGATGGCGTGTTACAAGCATTAACAAATGGAACTGTCACAGTAAGAGCAACATCAGTAAGTACACCATCAGTTAGTGGTACAGCGGTGATTACAATTTCTGAACAAATACCACCAGCATATGCATCAACAGATTTCAAAGCAGGAGACTTTGATGTATTAGTAGATTTTGGTACAGAAGAAACCGTAGCAATCGCAGATCTTGCTCAAAAAGTAGAAGTAGTTGGAACGCTTGGTGAAATAGGAAAAGCAACAATAGCTTGGACAATAGCTGATTTTGTTGCAAACACAGCGGGAAACTATACAGCTACAGGTGTATTAACATTGCCAGCTGGCTGGACAGGAAGCCCTGCTAATTTAACAGCTACCGTTACGGTAGATGAAGCAATACCAGCAACTAAATACTTATTAACCCTAACAGGAGATAATATTTCATCAGAGCCTGGAGCTGGAATGATTGACGAGAATACAGAAGTAACCGTAACAGTAGCCCCAGCAACAGGTCAGCATGTAGCAATCTTCACAGTAGGCGGAGAAGATAAGAAGGCTGAATTGGCAACTGGCACGCCTAATCAGTACACCTTCACAATTACTACCGATACAACAGTAGCAGTAACTTATGAAGCAGATCCAATGCCAGGGGCGCAAACAGAGCTTGCTAAGATTACAGATGAAGCTTTAAAATACCTACCGTTAGGAACAGCGAATACAGAAGCGGGAGTGAAAGCAGCCCTATTAGTTCTTGCGAATGATTTAGTAGACTCTCACTATAATGTGACTGTGACAGCAACTACTACAAGTTACAACGATGTAAC
The DNA here is from genome assembly GCA_023415475.1 of Bacillota bacterium. GTDB lineage: Bacteria > Bacillota > Clostridia > Lachnospirales > Lachnospiraceae > Mobilitalea. The sequence continues at coordinate 8,706 of JAEZKL010000062.1, forward strand.
ATTTACATGGGTAGGTAGTTTCACGGTAACAGATACTATTAACCCTGTGAACACAGCGACAGATGTAAGTGGCAGAACAATTGTAGTAACGATAGCGGTAGGAAATGAGATTCGGTCAGTAGAAAAACTTGCTGACATTAACGTAGCAAACGGAACACAATTAGTATCTGTTGACTGGCCAGAAAAAGTAGAAGTAACCTTAGCTGATGGAAGTAAAATATATTTAACAATAACCTGGAAAATAGGAACACCAGAATATAATGATGGTAAAACAGCCGGAACCTATGTATTTGAAGGAACTTTGGATTTAGTAGATGGAATAGCTAACACAGGCGATATCAAAGCAACAGTAAATGTGATTGTAGCACCTTAAGCTTTTGCAATGTACTCAGATAACGGATATGATACTGTAATTACAGATCAAGCTTTAAATGCTGGAGGACCTGATATTGTTTATACCAAGGTAACTTCACAGGGTGGATACAACATTACATACTATGCAGTAACAATCAACAGAGCGGGTGCATAACAACCAATAACCCATAACTAAGAAAAACTCCTAGCAAACCTTAAAAGCAATACGCTTCTTAAGGAGGTTCTTTCTGGACTTTGGGTATTGTATGACATAAAAATGCGCTGGTAGCATAATATAATCTGCCAGCGCATTTTATAATAACTTCACTATCCTCATATTTCTTCAAAAATGCTTCCAGCCTATCCGTCTCATCGCCCATTATAGTACCATGAAATTCTTTGAAAATATATTCCACCCGACCAGCTACTGGACATCGGAATGGAAATTAGTTCATATTCATTATTCGAGTATGCCTGTTTCCGGCGAAAGACTAGAACAGTTTTACTTGCCATTGCTCTCCATCTATGACACAAAGGAATTCTGATAACTCTTCTGTTTCGGGTAGGTGCCTGTCAAGCGTATACCAAAATTCTCTATCTTGTTCCTCTAGATATCTTATCTGAAACATGTTTGTTCCCCCTTCTCAATTCTTAATGCCTCTTCAATTAAGGAAAGGTATATTCTTAGAATACCGTTCTAATCTCTCTTCCAGTGTTCCGGTATGCAATTTAATATAACTATATAAGAGGCTCTAAAAGCCTGTAAATGCGTTAGTTATGCGTTTTACAAGGTTTTTAGGGTTTCTTTTTTTGCGTATCAAACATTGATGAGCAACGTTGTAAATGTCAATATAAAATCGGTACCTATAAAATGGGATTTTATTGCAATGGTTTAAAATAGAGATAAAAAAGTCTTCAAACAACCTAAAATATACAAAAAATAAACTTGCAATATTCTTAAGATATGATAATATGGTTTATAAATAGAGAAAAACAGTTTATATATGAACTATAATTGATTGAAGGTAAACGGTGAGTGAAATGAATTTATATTTTGAATTAATGCAGATACCAGTATTTACAATGGAAGATGTTTGTAAGTATTACGAAAAAATTGAAAGTGCACGTTCGGCAGTTAAGCGTCTCATAAAACAAGGAACGATAGTTAAAATACGAAATAATATGTATACCTGTATCAGTGGAGAGACCGGAGCTCCTATTGCCAATCGATTTCAAATTGCCAGTAGTATCACACCAACATCATATGTTTCATACCATACAGCAATGGAGTATTATGGAGTGGCTGATCAGGTCTACTATGAAGTATATGTTTCTTCAGAGACAAAATTTCAAACATTTGATTTTTCTGGCTATTCTTATCAATGTGTTTTGGCGAAATGTAAGCAAGGAATTGAAACTGTAAAGTATAGTGGAGGTATTAAAGTGACGGATAAAGAGCGCACTTTGGTAGACTGTATTAAGGCTGTGGAGAAAATATCGGGATTAGAAGAAACGATGGCGACTGTCCAAGGACTGTATAATTTACAGGAGAAAAAAATATTACAGTACTTAGAAGAGTATAATAATCAATTTCTGTATCAGAAAATGGGCTTTCTGCTATCAAGTATAAAGACACAACTTGGTTTGTCAGATGCTTTTTTTGAAGTGTGCAAGAAAAAGATTGGTAAAAGTAAACGGTATTTAATCAAGGATTCCAGTGATGTGGTATATGATAACGTTTGGAAAATCATTGCCCCAAAGAACATCACACATATAAAGAACGGAGACGAGATGATAAATGATTGAATATATAATAAAGCACAAATCGGACGGATTGCAACTAATAATGGTTTTGTCCGAGATACGTTTGAAAAGGTACTTCGGTTAAAGGAAATATTAAAATTCATTAATGAACATTACTATCTACAAGAACATATTTTACTAAAAGGTGGAACAGCAATAAACATGACGGTATTTAATCTCCCGAGGCTTTCGGTTGATATAGATTTGGATTTCGTACCAAACTATAATCGTGAAGATGTGGGTCTTGCACGAGAAAAAATAACGCAAATACTTAAGGAATATATGTCACAGGAAGGCTATCAGGTTTCTCCGGCGTCAAGATTTAGCTTTAGTTTAGATGCATTTCATTTTCAATATCAGAATGCAGGTGGAAATCGAGATAGTATTAAAATTGAAATAAATTATTCATTGAGAACACATATCTTTGAACCAGTAAAGTGCAAAATACTAACTAATATTTTTGATGACGAGATGGAAGTTCTTACTCTTGCACCTATGGAAATATTTTCGGCAAAGGCAAATGCACTAATGAGCAGAGCAGCTGCTAGGGATTTGTATGATTTTAATAACATGGAGTATTATGGTCTGTTTGGTGAGTCAGAGACTTGTTCCCGGTACTTAGAAAAAAAGATAACTTTGATTTGGATGAAAGAAAGAAACGGGCTAAAAGATACATCAAGGAACTTATGATTGTTACTCCTGAGGAGATGGAATATATGAATGCATTCGAAAATAAAGAGTACAAGCCAGAACTTTTATTTGATAATAAGAAGATTATTGAACGGGTAAAAGAGCATCCGATGGCAATGTGGAAGATGAAACATGAATAAATGATAAAGCTAGTCCGACGGAGAGGTGTTAGATGTATTTGAAGCTTTAAATACTGACACTAAAAGCTGTGTCAAAATCATATTTTATAAATACTACATTTCTCCGAAAGCCACTGTTTATCTATGATTGAAAGATATACTTTAACAGAACTTCGCAAAGCACATGGGCAACTAATCCAAAGAATTATAATGCAACTTCCTCTGGGAAGATTGCAAAGCAGATGGGTAACTAATTAATAATATTATATAATATTAGAAAAGCCTGTAAATCCAGTGTTTTGGTGTGCTTCCCGTCAAGAAGACAAATGAAATAACAAAAATTATTTTAGTTTATGGTGAAATTCATTGGTGTTAGTTCGCCTAACTTTCTTTGAGGACCTTCATTGTAAGATACCTTCTGATCGTGAATCACATATAATTGGTTTTTGAAAGCAGCTTAAGAGCATAGGAAGATTCGTTATTGGTATTACATAATTAATTTAGCAATAAATAGGTGATGCTTAGCAAGTGATAGGAAGAAAAATAGTGAAAAATAGGTTACATTTTATATAAATGAATATAAATAGAAAACAGAGGATTTGGGAGGCATTTGTTTAGATGAAGAAAGTAATGAATAGTAAGCTAATATGGGTAATAATTCCATTGGTTGCAGTAATACTTCTTGGTATATTGGTAGGAATAATGATGAAAGAAAAGCCTGAAACATCCCAAAGAGAAACAGTTAAAGTAGAAGAACCGGAAACAACACAGGCAGTAGTAGAGACAAAAACAGGAAAAGACGCTGAACCAGGAAAAGATGCAGAACCAGGAAAAGACGCAGAACCAGGTTCTTATGAGGAGTTAGATGAACTTTATAAGAATTATTTTATGATGGGAACTGCTTGTGAAGCAATTGATCATTGGAATAACAAGTTGGCGGAAATTGGTAATCCGGATAAAGAAGCATTAATCAGCAAAATGTATCAAACAATTACATTCGGGAATGAATTTAAACCGGCATATAATTTTGATGCTTCATCGGAAACCTTATTCAAAGTTAATCGCGCTGCGAAAGAATTACTTGATTGGGCCAAGGAAAATGGTGTGGCAGTTCGAGGACACACCTTATTATGGCATAGTCAAAACAATCCATCTATTTTCGCAAAGGATTTCAAAGCGTATTCGAATGGAAAATTGACTACACGTGATACAGATGTTTTGGATGAAGATTGCCTTGTTAGTCGTGAAGTTTTACTGGATCGATTAAAAGCATACATATATGGAGTATTGGAGTATACTTATCAGAATGGTTATGCAGACATTATATATGCATGGGATGTGGTAAATGAAGCAAGTGATGAGAGCCAGCCGGATGGTTTACGCCGCA
>JAEZKL010000128.1 GCA_023415475.1 Bacillota bacterium
CTGCAGTACCCTGTGACGGAGAACGTAATATCCCGGATGGAGAGGTATATACTGCTCCGGTTCGCGAATCGGTTAACGGCACCCTCTGCTATAATACTCCTGCGGTATTCCAGGGCTTCACCTATGAGAATATCTGCTTTACTTTTGAGAACGGCAAGATTGTAAAGGCTACCGCAAATGATACCGTTCGAATCAACCATGTTTTAGATACGGACGAAGGTGCTCGTTATATCGGTGAGTTTGCCATCGGCGTTAACCCTTATATCTTAAAGCCTATGAAGGATACTCTGTTTGACGAGAAGATTATGGGTTCCTTCCACTTTACACCCGGAAACTGCTATGAGGATGAAGCGCCGAACGGCAATCATTCCGCAATCCACTGGGATCTTGTCTGCATTCAGACTCCTGAATACGGCGGTGGAGAGATCTACTTTGATGATGTATTAATTCGTAAAAACGGACGTTTTGTAATAAAAGAATTAGAATGCTTGAACCCTGAGAATCTAATCTAAGGAAGGAGCGGGAAGAAAGCATGAAACTATTAACAGCAGCGATACCCTGCTATAATTCAGCGGCATATATGAACCATGCTATTGACACCTTGTTGAGTGGTGGGGAAGAGATGGAGATTATCATTATTAATGATGGCTCCGTAGATGATACACAAAAGATCGCTGAGGAATACCAGGCAAGATACCCCAGTATTATCAAAGTGATCTATCAGGAGAATGGTGGACATGGCGAAGCAGTAAATACAGGTCTTGCTAATGCGACCGGCCTATACTTTAAGGTAGTGGACAGTGATGATTGGGTAAATGAGAAGGCGTTAGCGCAGGTAATGGAGGTTCTTAAGAACCTGATTGCAGACGGTAACAGTCCGGACCTGTTCCTGGCAAACTATGTATATGAGAAGGTGGATGCAAAGAAGAAGAAGATAATCAATTATCATAGAGCATTACCTGAGAATCGTATCTTTACCTGGAATGACATTATGCATTTCAGACAAAGTCAGAATATTCTCATGCATTCCACAATTTATCGTACCAAATTGCTAAAGAGCTGTGGAATTCGCTTGCCAAAGCATACCTTCTATGTGGATAACATCTTCGTGTATCAGCCTTTACCCTTTGTAAAGACCTTGTATTATATGGATGTGAATCTCTATCGGTATTTTATCGGAAGATCGGACCAGTCTGTGAATGAGCAGGTCATGATCAAAAGAATTGACCAGCAGCTGCGTATCACCAAGATAATGATAGAATCTCATAATCTACAGCAATTAAAAAGCAAAAAGCTTCAACGATATATGATTAAATACTTGTCCATGATGATGGCAGTCAGTAGTGTGTTTCTGATTAAGGAGGACACGGAGGAAAGCCTGAATAAGAAACAGGAGCTATGGGATTACTTAAGGAATTATGATAAATGGCTTTATCGGCGGATACGATCCCAAATTCTCGGACAATCCATGAATCTCCCGGGCAAATTTGGTCGCAAGATGGTTGAGCTGGGCTATAATATATTAAGAAAGATATATGGCTTTAATTAATTTTTTCTAGTAATATGCAATGTCATGAATAAACAGCCGTAGAGCAATGCTGTAAGCAAAGCCCTACGGCTGTTTTGTTCAACTCTTATACTAGCTGGGATTTTTGGAAAACTCATGCTTCGCCTTTGTGACTTCTCTTAACCGATTTGGTGCATACACAACAGCATAAAGTATGGCACTGAGTGCTAATGCCCCGAAGATATCCAAAACGGAATGCTGCTTTAAGAAAACCGTAGATAGACAAATCGAAACGGTTAACAGGAAAACGGACCATTGAAGCCAGGCAATATTATGAAGCTTTTCACTCCGGTGGATGGCTATCATCGCTCCGACGGAATTGAGTACATGGATGCTTGGAAATACATTCGTAGCAGTATCTATGGAGTAGATGGTGGATAGCATATCGATGAAGATATTGCTTCGACCTAAGGACGCTAAGTCTACTCTCAGATAATGGCCGTTGGGCCAAATAGTATAGATAATCAGGCAGATCGTCATTCCGGAGAATAGAAAAGCGCAGCATTTATAAAAATCCTGTTTTGAGGTAAGCAGAAAATATGCTACCGTGACAGCGATGTATGCAAACCATAAAAAGTAGGGAATGATAAATATCTCATTAAAGGGAATGAAATCATCCAGTCTGGAATAAATCGGATGAAACTTCTTGGTTACCGTCTGCTCCAGATAAGTGAACCAGAGCATATAAACAAAGAAGTAGGATAGGATCCATCCGTGCTTATATTTCAATATGAAATTTTTTAAAGTCTTTAAGGAATTCATTATACATCAACCTTTCTAGGGAGCACCACTGTGCGTTCTGTAGTTCCTCAGGGAGCCATAAAATCGAAAGAACAAGGTAGGAGCACCACTGTGCGAGTTCTGTAGTTTTTTTCACGTGAATTATGTTATTTATAATTCACGTTATTATAGCACAGAATATTAAGGATAACAATATACTTAAATTTACTTTTTTCTTAAGAAAATATTATGATATTAGTAAGAAAAATAATACTGTGAATTACGGGAGAGGTCTTCTACTTTAGATTTTTTTAAGGATTATAACGGGTTTTTCCGGTGAATAAATCATAGACATAAATCCAAAAACTAACTATAATATAAATATAAGCAAAAAAATCTTTTTAATATGGAGAATTTGTATCCAAGATGTGTTGATGCTTCTCATCTATATATCACCAAAGTGTGTAACACACAAGCGCATACTGATACAAAATGCAGGTAATTGCTGATAAATATAATAGACAGAGGTTAATTGATTTTTTGAAACGAAGGAGGTAACAGTATGAAACGAGTATTTATTGTAGTATTAGATAGTGTAGGAATCGGTGAATTGCCGGATGCATCCCTGTATGGTGATGAAGGCAGTCATACCTTATATGCCGCATCCACCAGCCAGTATTTTAATATGCCCAATATGCAGAAGCTGGGTTTATTCCATATCGACGGGGTGAAAGAGAAATTTCCGCAGGTAAATGATGACATACCATTCGAAGGAGCAGTAGCCAGAATGGCAGAGCAGTCCAAGGGTAAGGATACGACAACCGGACACTGGGAAATCGCAGGTGTTATATCAGAGCAACCTTTCCCTACCTATCCGAACGGTTTCCCGGAGGAGATATTAAGACCCTTTGAGGAGAGAACCGGACGTAAGGTTATCTGTAACCTACCATATTCCGGTACTGACGTAATCCGGGATTATGGTAAGGAGCATGTAGATACGGGAGCATTAATTGTATATACTTCAGCGGACAGTGTATTTCAAATAGCTGCCCATGAGGAGATTGTACCGCTGGAGGAGCTTTACCGTTATTGCGAAATCGCAAGAGAGCTGCTAACCGGTAAGCATGCGGTGGGACGCGTTATTGCTAGACCGTTCCTCGGAACCTATCCGGATTATAAGCGAACCTCAAACCGGCATGATTTTTCTCTGGAACCGTCATTAACCTTCATGGATCAGATGAAGGAAGCAGGGCTTGACGTCTTAGCAGTAGGTAAAATCTATGATATCTTCGCCGGTAAAGGGATTACCGATACGGTTAGGACTCATGACAATGCAGAGGGAATAGAGAAGATGATTGAACGTCTTGGAAGAGATTTCAATGGTCTGTGCTTTGTGAACCTTGTAGATTTTGATATGATTTATGGGCATCGTAATGATGTGGATGGCTATGCAAAGGCTCTGACCTATTTTGATGAGCAGCTGCCAAGGATACTGGAAGGTCTTCGTGATGAAGATATCCTCATTGTTACTGCAGATCACGGCTGTGATCCCTCCACCCCTTCTACGGATCATTCCAGAGAATAAATTCCGTTGGTGGTATATGGCAAGCAGGTGAAGCAGGGATTAAATCTCGGAACCAGAGCTAGCTATTCCGATATAGCAGCTACTATTCTTGATTATTATCAAATTCCGCAGAAGACTGCCGGAACCTCCTTCTTAAAGGAGATTATATAACAATAGGAAGCACGCTTCGCGAACTTTCTATTGTCATGAGTGAACGTAAGCAACAAGACTTGCCTGATTGAAAATATAGATTAATTCGAGGTGATGAAAATGGAGAGAGTTATACATCCAATTCCGCCCCTCTATAACATAGATTCTAAAGTTTTGGTGCTGGGCTCATTCCCATCTGTTAAGTCAAGAGAGGGGCAGTTCTTTTACCATCATCCCCAGAATCGTTTTTGGAGAGTAATCAGCGCAGTATTTAACGAGTCGGTGCCGGTTACCCTGGAGGAAAAGCGTGATCTGCTGCTTCGCAATGGCATAGCGGTGTGGGATGTGATTCAGAGCTGTGAGATCATTGGATCTGCCGACAGCAGTATTAAGAATGTCATCCCTAACGATTTGTCGGAGATACTAAAAACAGCTAAGCTTAACCGGATTATCTCTAACGGCAGCACCTCCTACCAATTATATATGAAGCACATCTTTCCTAAAACAGGGATAGAAGCTCTGGGGCTCCCATCCACCAGTCCCGCAAATGCGTCCTGCTCCATGGACTGCCTGGTTAAGGCTTGGAGTGTATTAGTGACTTTTATATGAGTGCTGCGAAAGGATTTGGACATGAGAGTTGTAATTCAAAGAGTATTAGAAGCCGGTGTGACGGTAGAAGGTAAATGTATCGGTGCCATCGGGAAAGGGTTTTTAATCCTGCTTGGTGTCGGCAATGAAGATAGTAAGGAAATTGCAGATAAATATATTGATAAGATATTGAAGCTGAGAATCTTTGCAGATGAGAACGGCAAGACAAATCTAGCCTTGCAGGATGTGCAAGGAGAAGTTCTTGTGGTATCTCAGTTTACCCTGTATGCAGATTGCAGAAAGGGTAACCGCCCTGATTTCATCAATGCGGCCGGAGCTGCGAAGGCGAAGGAGCTATATGAGTACTTCCTCGATACGATCCGAAGCCGCCTTGGTAAGGTGGAGGCGGGAGAATTTGGCGGAGATATGAAGGTATCCTTAGTGAATGACGGCCCATTTACCATCGTGTTGGATGAAAAAATGATAGAACGATAATTGCATAGAGTATGCTTAAGTAGGATTTTAATGTATTTTTAATAAAATCCTACTTTTTTATTAACATTACCGTACTATAATTACTTCTAGGTTATGGGATTTTCTGGTTGACAAAAACAAAGCTAACTGTATACTGAAAAGTAAATTATGCAGAGCAGAATTCATAAAGCGAAGGATTTATACCAGATGAATAACATAAAATGGGGATAATGATTAAGAAAGGTGTGGGAGTGATGATTGTTGTAAAGGATCTGACAAAGGTCTATAAGCTGAACAAAAAACAGATGCTGGAGCTTAAGACTAAGAAGAACATGAAAAAGGCGCTGGATAAACTGTCGCTGGAGGCGAGACCCGGGGAAATCTACGGTTTACTCGGGCCGAACGGTGCCGGCAAGACGACGGCACTGCGTACTATCGCAACCTTATTGAAGCCGACACAGGGTGAAGTAAAGGTATGCGGATATGATACGGTAAATGAATCGGAGAAGGTAAGAAAGAGCATCTGCTTCTTGACCAATGAAATAAAGCTGGATCCACAGTTTTCACCGAAATATATGTTTAATTTCTTCGGAAGGCTGCATGGAGAGAACGAGAAGACGATTCATGAGCGTCGGGAGAAGCTGTTCCATTACTTTGGGATTAAAGATTTTGAGGATAAAAAGATTGATGAATTATCCACCGGTATGAAGCAGAAGGCTTCTATAGCAGTAAGCCTAGTTCATGATCCGGAGGTTGTTATTTTTGATGAGCCTACAACCGGTCTTGATATTATAACTGCTAGAAATGTTACCGAATATTTGAAGCTGTTAAGAGATGAGGGCAAGACAGTGATTATCTCTACCCATATCATGACGGAGGCAGAGAAGCTTTGTGACCGGATTGGTATTATTATCGGCGGTGTAAAGGTAATGGAAGGAAGCCTGAAGGATATTCTGAGGGAGACAAAATCAGAGGAATTAGAAGATGCTTTCTTTGAGCTTTATAAGCAGTATAATAGGGAGGAGGCATAGATATGATGAACGGAACCAAGAACATAGTAAAAAAGGAATTATCCAGAGTGTTTCATGATAGGAAGATGGTATTCAGCCTTTTTATCATGCCTGCAGTCATGATTGTCGGCATGTACTCATTAATGGGAACGTTGCTTAGTAATATGATGAGCGATATCGAAGAACATGTTCCTTATGTTTATATACAAAATGCTCCTGAGGAGCTGGAGGAATTTATTACGACTTCCGGCTATCAGGCTAACATTGAATATCTGGATGCTGCGGCCAACACGGATAGTATAAAGGACGGCATCTATAACGGAACAGTGGATCTGCTTGTTGTATTTGATGAAGGCTTTTCGGATACCATAGCTGCTTATCAAACAGTCGGAGATTCTATTCCAGAAGTAAAGACCTTCTATAATACATCGGAGGATTATTCTACGGCAGCCAGAGAGAGCTTTGTAGGCAGCGTATTGAATACGTATCAACAGAGCTTACTTCAAGGGCGTCTCGGTAACATCGAGCAGCTTCAGGTATTCTATATTGATAAACAGCCGGAGACCTCTGTCATAGTGGATGAGAAGAAGCAGGATGGCAGAATTCTCGGAATGATGGTGCCGTTCCTACTGAATATCATGTTATTTGCCGGAGCGATGGGTCTAGGTGTAGATGCTATTACCGGTGAGAAGGAGAGAGGAACTCTTTCCAGTATGTTGGTTTCACCGATTAAGAGAGGAGAGATCGTGTTTGGAAAGCTGATCTCCCTGGCAATTATGTCAAGTATCTCTGCAGCCGTGTATGTGGTATCTATCGTTGTTGCTATGCCGATCCTGATGAATGGTGCAACAGGTGGAGCTTTAGGCACTGTATCGCTTCAATTTAGTCCGTTAGAGGTAATTATGCTATTAGTGATCTTAATGGTAGTAGTATACCTTTATGTATCGATTGTGGCATTAATCGCTGTTCTTGCGAGAACCTCCAAAGAGGCGAATACCTATGTGATGCCTGCTTATATTGTGGTAATGCTGGGAAGCATTATGACCTATGCCGGTACCGGTGACGCGAAGCTTGCCAATTTCTTTATACCGATTTATAATAGTGCGGTGAGTATTCAAAATCTGATGATGGGTGAGTTGACTCTGGCACAATTTGGAGCAACAATCTTAACAATTGGTGCTTTGGCAGCGATTATTACCTCTTTGATAACCAAGGCCTTCAATAGTGAGAAAATTATGTTTAATGCGTAACTTAAACCAGGAAGCCAACGACAACCTACTGTCGGCCTGCTTCCTGGTTTTGTTTGCGCGTAGGCAAAGTGAGCAATGTGAACAAACGCGGTTTGTTCACATTCTGCAAGCTTGATCGTTAGACGATATTTTCATAATTATAATTTAAAAATAATTGCCTTAATATGAATTATTAGATATAATGTTTTATGTTAAGAAATAAACAATAATAAACAGGAGAAGATAACTTATGAGAAAGCAGAAAAGCATTAAGGCACTGATCAGTTTTATGTTACTAGCACTACTTATTCTTCCGACCGTATTTGTATCCAATACAGCTCAAGCGGCAGAAAAGCCATTCATTTCTTCTGAAAAGTGGATTGGTATAGGCAATGTAGTTATGGATGGTCCATTTATGGCCACGAATGAGTATTATATGTTAGAAGTATTTAATCCCGTAAAAAAAGCGACCTACAGCTTTACGACAAGTGATAAAAGTATAGTTACAGTAAAGACAAAAGGTACAAAAGCTTATTTAACCGGAGTGAAAGTTGGAACAGCAAAGATTACCTGTAATCAAAAACTGAATGGGAAAACGACGAAAGTCGGAACCTGCAAAGTTACGGTTAAAAAGGCAGTGTTTGCCTCAGACTATGTCTATGATCCACTGCCGGTAGGCACGATTAAGGGCTTCGTAATTTATGGTAGCTTTCGCAATTACGATGCAAAATATACCTATACCTCTGATAGTAAGAACCTGACAATTAAGGAAGAGCTTGTAAAAGAAGAAGGAACAAAGAATACATATTCAATACGACAAACCCTTACTGCTAAGAAAGCCGGAACATATACTGTTACAATTAAGGAGACCTATAAGAAAAAGACCCAAAAAGTAGGTGAACTTAAATTTACTTTTAATAAAGCTACTGTAGTGGAAGAAAATACAATGTATTTGAACGATTCATCATGGGCATTTGACCTGATGAATTATTACCGCAACGATGTTGATTACCTATTCGATTATGGCGATGATGATATTGTGGAGTTTTATCTAGAGGATGGTACCGTTTACTATAAGGCTAAAAATGTTGGTACTGCCACAGTGAAAATCTATGAGGATGTAACAGCTCCGGATGAAAGTAAATTAATCGGAACTTGTAAAATCACAGTAAAAGATCTTACCCTTGAAAGTATTGACACTTATTTCTATGACACTGAGACCTACGTTGGCGGTGATAATATTGGATTTGAGGTTTATAAAGTTCCATATCAAGCAACGGATGTGGTGACAGCTACTTCTTCAGACCCCAAAATAGCTACAGTTAGTGAAGTTGTTGATAATTATGGTGAAATCATACCGGTCGGCAAAGGTACTGTAACAATAACCATAACCTGTGGAGCGTTTACAAAAACTGAAACCATTACAGTAAATGATGCTGAAGATTATGAATGGTAGAACAGAGTGAACATAACATTTTTTCTAATATAAAGTAAACAACAGGCCAACTGTTAGATAAGATTATTCTAGCAGATTGGCCTGTTTTATATTCCAAAAAAATCTATTCAAATTATTCTATGAAACAAATGTATAAACTTTCCCATTTTACAAACAATAGTATCAGATAGAAAATGTAACAGTTAATTATGGTTATGGTTTCAGCAAATCAATCATGTAAAATGGAGGAAGATCATATATGAAAGCAACGGGTATAGTAAGAAGAATAGATGACCTCGGACGTGTTGTGGTGCCAAAAGAAATTCGCCGTACATTAAGAATACGTGAGGGAGACCCTCTGGAGATTTTTACGGACAGAGAGGGAGAGATTATTCTGAAAAAGTATTCCCCAATCGGTGAACTCGGACAATTTGCGAAGCAATATGCGGATTCCCTGGCGCAGACAACAGGACATATAGTTGCGATCACAGACAAGGATCAATTTATTGCGGTGGCAGGCCCTACGAAGAAGGATTTAATGATGAAGGGTATCAGTCATGAGCTGGAAGAAGTAATCAATGAGAGAGAAACCATAGTCGCTTCACACGACGAAAAAAACTATGTGCGTATTATGAATGAGGACGAATCGGAATTTGTATATGAAGCAATTACCCCGATTATCAGTGAGGGCGATGCTATCGGTTCGGTTATTTTCTTAACTAAGGATGCTAAGACCAAATTCGGTGATCTTGAGATTAAATTGGCTGCAACGGCAGCGGCATTCTTGGGACGCCAGATGGAACAATAAGCAGTCGGGTATCATTTAGTAAATGTGGAGGGTGTGCGATACACCCTCCTGTTTTAGTTACGGAAAGAACCTGTATCCATATCCGCTTGTTTGCCTTTCCCTCCTTGGCATATCCTTATTTAAGCCTCAGAATTGATAGTAATGTTTTAAATGCTATGATATTTCCATCTGAGTCTTAAATCGGATATAATCAGCCTTCGTCGGACGGTCTTCACAAGCCGTATATGAATACAGATTCTTTCCTGTCATAGAATAGTCAAGGTGCTTTGCTACTATGATACATCAGAGATAAAACAAGGGCATAAAAAATAAAAAATAAACCTGGACGTGGTTATTTTGACGAGGGAAAGAGAGTTGTAATAGAATTAGAAAAGAAAACGGCTTAATTATTGGGAGAAAATAATTATGATTTAGTATTATTTAAGTGAGAAGTGTTAATGCTGGTTACTTAGCTTATTATTACATATGTATTGTATTTTTAAAGGGGTTTTTGTTATAATGTGGGTATATAAGGTTATAATAATCATGAACCGGAAGATTGAGGTAATTGGCTTAGTACAGCTTACCGAACAGGTTGAATGTTTTGTGACATTCGTAAGTATTAGAGAAGACCGGGATATGGATGATCTGAGTACATGAAATAAGGAGTGTAAGGATGAATAATTATAGCTTCGAGGAGTTTATGGATATCATCAGAAAGCTTAGAGTAGGTTGTCCCTGGGATAGGGAGCAGACTCATGAAAGCTTAAAGAGCTGTCTGTTGGAGGAATGCTACGAGACAGTAGAGGCAATTAATAACAAGGATAAGGAAAATCTTTGTGAGGAATTGGGTGATATTCTGCTTCAGGTTGCTCTTCATAGTGTGATTGCAGAGGAGACGAAGGACTTTACCATCCAGGATGTGATTTCCGAAGAAGCAAAGAAGATGATCCGTAGACATCCGCATGTCTTTGGTGATGTACAGGTCGAGGATTCCGATGGAGTAATTAAGAATTGGGATGAAATTAAGAAACAGGAGAAAAAGGCTACCAACATCGCAGAAGAGCTTCTTTCTGTTCCGAAAGCCCTGCCAGCCAACATCAGGGCTGAAAAAATCCAGAAGAAAGCTGCAAAATCCGGAATGGATTTTAAGGGGTATGAGCAGGTGCTGGAGAAGGTATATGAAGAGTTGGAGGAGCTTAAAAAATCAATAGAAATTGGGAAACAAAGCAATATTCAAGAGGAATTTGGTGATGTTATGTTCTCAATGATTAATTTGTCGCGTTTTTTACAATTAAATGCAGAAAATTCCTTGACAAATGCCACTAATAAGTTTATAAATAGATTTGTAGATGTCTTTGCTTTAGCTGTAAGCAGGGGACAAGATCTATGCGGACTCTCACCCACGGAACAGGATGATTTGTGGAGTGAAATAAAAAATCGTTAGATTAAATAAAATGTTATTATCACTTTAGAGGAGGAGCAAATCCATGAACAAAGCAGAATTAGTTGCAGCGATTGCAGAAAAAACAGATTTTTCAAAGAAGGATTCAGAGAAGGCTTTAAAGGCTTTCATCGATGT
>JAEZKL010000130.1 GCA_023415475.1 Bacillota bacterium
CCTGTCCCAGTCACTGATTCCCGTCAGATCATAGCTTCCCTTCTGCTCAGTGATTATCATCCGCTGCACCGGTTCCTTCCCTAGCCAATTTATGCTGGCCAATACCAGGAGGGCGACTCCCGTAAGCAGTGAAGCAGTCAGAACAAGGAACAAGGTATATTTTTTATGCTCCCTGGTGCACTTCCCTAACCATTTGATAGTTTTCATACTTTACCTCATTCCCATGGATACATCCAACTTAATACTGCTCCTGCATTTATCCTACCATATAATTCCTGCTGGGACAATCGAACATGACATTAATTCTTTCGATTTCCAATACTAATCCTCACATCCGAAACTTCATACGCCACTTGAATATCACCAGATAAAACAAGATGAATTTCAAAATACCATACATCCCTCATGGAGCACCATATAACGAAGAATGATACCGTATGAAAATTCAAATGAATAGCCTCCTCTTTTTGTAAACAGCCCTCCATAATGGCGTGGAGGGCTGTTTGCTTGTATATGTAAGTCATTTTGAGGGAGGAATGACCTCCATCATTCATTAAAAAGGTTACCAGTATGACACCTCGAGGATACCGGAGTATCGGACAGGGGATGATTAGCTAAAATGTATACATCTTCGGCGGTACCCCACAGTACTTTTTAAACACCGTTGAAAAATACTTCTCATTCTCAAATCCACTGCGCTCCGACACTTCTCTTATGGAAAAATACTCCGTATTCAATAGCGATTTTGCAATCTCCAGCCTACAAAGAGTAAGATATTCCTTGGGCGTCATATGGTACTCTTCCTTAAACAGTCTTCTTAGATATGCACCGCTGATATTCAGCGCCGGTGCCAGCTCACTTACTGAGAAGTTTTTACTTTCTGCGTTCTTTTTGATGATTCCGGCTGCCCTGTTGCTGACAGAACCTCCTCTTCGTTCCCCCTGCTCCTCTGTGATTATCATATATAAAATCTGAAATAGCAGCTCCCCTGCCTTCAGGCGATAGCCTTCATCCTTGTTATTCCAGATTCTAAGAATTTCGTCAAAAAGCTTCTCAAAAGTGGCAACATTCCTAGGCTTAAACAGCTTGATATCCTCCGTCTGCTCTCCCTCTGCCAAAAAATGAATCACGATCATTTCTTCTTCCATTGACCTACGGACATAGGAAAGCTTTGCCGGAACGAAGACGATGCTTTTGCCTGATAAGGCAATTTCCTTTTCTCCATAGCTCAAAACAGTATCTGCTTTTTTACGAAAGCTGACTGCATGGTACTCCCTTCCTGCATTATGGTATATCTTCGTTTTCCCCGTCTCAAAATGCAATACGTCAACTACGGAAATAGTAGCACTGTGGCTTTCAAAAAACATACCTAATCACCTCTTTCTTCTATGTAATATACCATTTTTAGTATCATAAATCAAACCTTTTATCACTTTTTGATACTTTGCCCGACAAACATATAATGCTATAATACTACTATAAATGACACGGAGGAAAAGATATGTCAAGAAGAGATATTGTAATGAAGCACTTTGATGAGCAGCGTGACTTTATGGACGAACGCGTGAATTCCGGTATTGAACTTTACAGAAAAGCATTCTGTAAGGTGATGTTCGCTGACAAGGAAGGCAAGCCCATTAAAGATGTTACCTTTAAAGCAATACAAAAGAGTCATGATTTTAACTTTGGCTGTAATATGTTCCTGCTGGACGAATTTGAAGCGGAAGAAAAAAACCGCAAATACAGGGAGATTTTCCCTACGGCCTTTAACTATGCAATCGCTCCCTTCTACTGGGATGCACTGGAACCGGAGAAAGGCAAGCCCAGATATGCAGCAGACAGCCCCAAGATCTACCGCCGCCCTGCTCCTGATCTAATTCTAGACTATTGCGAGCAAAACAATATCCGAGTAAAAGGACATTGCCTAGTGTATGATGCCTTTGCACCGGATTGGATGAAAAACATGGATGTCCCTGCCATCAAAAAAGAAATTGCAGAGCATTTAAAAGAGGTGTCCGAACGTTATAAGGATCGGATTCAGGATTGGGATATTATAAATGAAATGCTTTGCTGGTCATGCTATGATTTAGAGAGAACTACCCGGTTTTTCCGGGAAGATGACTATGTGAGCTATTGTTTTGATGTTGCGAACCGTTTGCCTCTTACCAGAAAATTCATAAATGAAGCCGAAGGAATCTGGGATAAATTCCATTTTACTCGTACCTCTTACTATCTCCTGCTGAAGAACCTATTACATGAGAACGTAAACTTTGACTGCATCGGTCTGCAGCTCCACCAGTTTATTGACAAAGAAAAAGAAGGTGAATATGCTCTGAACCGTTACAATCCTATGAGAATTTATGATGCGCTGGATACTTTTGGCAGTCTGGGCAAGCCATTACAGATGTCTGAAATCACGTTCGCGTCTTATAACGGTAACGATGAAGACATGGAACTCCAAGCAGAGCTGCTGGAGAATATGTACAAAATCTGGTTCAGCCACAAGGCTATGGATGGTGTAGTATACTGGAATCTGGTAGACGGCTATACCTATGCAGGCAATGGTCAGGGTGCTCTGGATATGAATGCCGGCGAAAACAAATATGGCGGTGGACTTTTATATAATGACTTGTCCCCTAAGCCCGCATTCAAGGTGCTTCAAAGACTCCTCAACAAAGAGTGGCACACCGAAGAAATCGTACATACCAACGCAGACGGCATTGCCCAGTTCAAGGGCTATAAGGGCATGTATGATCTGGAATTTGAGTATAATGGTAAAAAGTATACGAGACAGCTGCATCTGGATTCCAGATATGATGTGACAAATAAGATTGTGCTAGAATAATTAAAACCGAAACAATAATTTACAGCCCGCCACAAAGATGTGGAGGGCTGCTGCTATTTTTCAATTATCCTTTACTGTCTCCAGATAGCTTGAAATTGCATATAAGGTCTGGCCGTTATATTCTACTCTTGACCAGCCGTTATTTCCTACTCCGGTCCGCACCGCCACTTCACCATTATGCAAAGCAATCACTATCGTATCAGGGCTTGCGGAGCTTGGTACTTTTCTTAAGTTGGTCACATCCTTGGCAGTAACATTTTCTTTTACTTCAGTAAAGGTAACGCCTGCTTCCGGATTATCTGTAGTCGGGGTGTTATCCTTATTGTAATTTAGATCTGTCGTCAGATAGCTGCTTACGGCATACAGCGTCTTATCATTATATTCTACCCTTGACCAGCCGTTATCGCTTATACCGGTCCTTGTGGCGACATCACCGTTCTTAAGTACCGCTACTACGGTGTCTGCACTTCCGCTTTTTGGTTCACTGCGAAGATTCGTCTGATCCTTGGCGGTAACCTGCTCATTCACTTTCTCAAAGAAGGGGCCGGCCGGAGCCTGAGTAGGTGTCGGTGTAGGCACTTTGGCAGTAAGATCGGTTGTCAGATAGCTGCTTACGGCATACAGTGTCTTCCCGTTATATTTTACCTTAGACCAGCCGTTATCACTTATCCCTACACGCTTTGCCGTATCCCCGTTTTTAAGCACAGCCACAATAGTATCAGGGTCAGATGTGCTGGGCACAGTCCTTAAATTAGTAACATCCTTAGCAGTAACGGTTTCATTTACTTCAGTAAAGTTAATAAGGGCAGTCGGATCAGCCGAAACCTGCTCCTGAGGTGTATCATCCTTTGCTTTCGCTGTCTTATCATAACCGAAATATGCTATATTGATATCTACGGCTTTTTCAATTCCTTTCACCTTACCTTTGTTGGTGTACTGCCACATGGCAAATTCTCCGGTATACGTTGACTTTGAGGATGAGGTATACTCCTCAGCCGGATACTGTGCAACCCAGATTTTATATTTACTGCTGAGCTTATCTGCATCCCACTGTGCATTCTGTTCAAGTTCATTCTTGGCTGCATAGAACATAGGCGTATATCCCTGATCCTTCACATAATCAAGGAATGCCATGGCAATATCGGTACGTGTATTGCTCGGAAGTCCGTATTGCCGGTTATCCGCATCGGAAAAGCCTTCACAATTATATGCAACGGGATATGTAATCGGATAAGGTGCAATATATCCGGTTACCCACTTTGCTTCTTCTATGGCTTCTTTCTTGCTGATTGCTGTTGAGAAGAAATAGACCCCGATCTTAATTTCATTTGCCTCAGCCTGCTGCAGATTATATTTAGCATAGGGGTCCTCACATATCTCACCGTCAACCTGCGTACGGTACCCGACCCTGATCATCGCGAAATCAACTCCTGAGGCCTTAACTTGTTTCCAGTCTATGACTCCCTGCCATTTGGCCACATCTATTCCATAAGTAATTACTTCTTTCTTATTATCAGTCGCAGATATTTTACTGACGTCCACTTTTACTCCTTGGCTCTGTTCTGACTGAGGATCTTCCTTATCATTAACAGGGGCAACCTCTACCAGAGGTACCTCGATATCCACCGCTGTCCCGTCTGAAGAGATATCGCCGGAGGTTACGTCGTCAGTATCAGAAGCAGCCTGTTCTGTGTCAGGTGACGAATCATAAACGTCAGTAGCGCTGGTATAAGCTACATCCGTATCAGCTGATTTACTGTAATTATCAGCTTTTCCTCTACTGAATAATACTAAAAGATATATAATAACGGCTATTAAAATTATAGCGGCAAGGATACCTGATATAATTATTTTTTTATCATCTTTTTGGGGCTTTTTGTTAAAATTTAATGTGTCTTTCATAATTAACTTCCTTTTTACTACAATTATGCTATGATCAAGTTTCTTTTCATACATAATAGCAAATCAGTAAGTAAACGTAAAGCCAATATGCCTGTCAAATTATCACAATTATTACATAAACTATATACTTTCTCTTGTGACACGATATAACACCAGGATGAAATCTTATGAAACCTCGAATACATATCCTCCCGTTTTTAGTAAAACCCCTGTTACAATGGCGTAACGGGGGTTTTGCTTATGTCTAGGATGCTTCATATAATTTCACTTTGCTAAGTATAACTTATTACCGCCAGTTTTTATAAAATTCCTTCATTGCGAAATATGCCGGTTTCTTATAACTTTTATCTGCTGAGAGCAACCCCTTAATATTATAATAATGCTGCATAGTATGAAGTCTTCTGGGACACCGGAAATCAAATAGAATCCAAGGACTGATTCCCTTAATATAGCTTATTTTGCTCAGAGTATTAATCTGATCACGATAAATCTGCAGCTGCCTGTCCTCTGTATATAAATCATCTTTACTGCCTCTTGCACCTGCTCTTGCATCTGCGCCAAATTCGCTGATGATGACCGGTTTTCCTGGTTTACTGTTGTCGAATATTTTAATTAACTTCGAAAAATCAGGTTCATACCAACCATAATATTCATTAAGGCCGATAATATCGATTACATCAGCTAATCGGTCTGCGATCCGAAGCTCCTTAAGATCCACCAGGCAGGCTGCAGAGATCATTCTGGTTGTGTCAAGCTCTTTAGCCTTTCTTGCCAGATTACTCATAAATTCAAGACGTGCATCAGAATCTTCATTTTCATTTCCGATCGACCAGATGATGACACTTGCCCGGTTCCTATCTCTGAGGATCAATTCTGAAAGCTGGTTTTCTGCGTCCTGATAGGTATCCTGATTACCAAATTCAATCGCCCAGTATACCGGTATCTCCTCCCAAAGCATGATCCCCATCTCATCGGCAATTTTTGCTGCTTTCTCTGAATGAGGATAATGTGCCAGCCTCATATAATTACAGTTCATCTCTTTCGCCAGACGGTAATTCTCAATAATTTCTTCCTCCGTCACAGCCTTTCCATTTATTACACTTTCTTCATGGGCACAGATACCCCGCAGCACTATCTTTTCTCCGTTAAGATATATATCAGTTCCTTGAACTTTTATTTCGCGGAAGCCTATCTTTTCTGTTAAACAATCCTCACCATAGCGTAATACAACATCATAAAGCTTGGGATTTTCAGTGGACCAAAGCTCGGGATGTGCTTCCAGCAAAAACTCAGCCACTCCGTTTTTTATCTCGAGAGCTTCATTAATTTGTAACTCTTCTATTTGTAATTGCACCTTGCCATTGCTGCTCTTACTGTCAAATGTAATTTTTCCTGCAATCTTAGTATAGCTTCCATCCGGAACCAGATAAATGAAAGCATCCTTGATAAAATTCTCCGGCATTCGTATCAGCTCGACATCACGGTAAATTCCTCCATAATTAAACCAATCCGTGTTTTCACAAGGTACATTGGTCCGCTTCCTGTTGTTATTTACCACCACCATGATACGATTGTTTTCTGATAATAAATCTGTAACTTCGATTATAAAAGGGGTAGATCCACCTCGATGCTGACCGGCAAATTGCTTGTTGATAAATACTTTTGCTTCATAATTGGCTGCGCCGAATTTAAGAAAGACTCTCTTTTCTCCCCTGTTTTTATAGCGAAAGGTTCGAGTGAATACGACACTTCCTTCATAAAGAAAATATTTATCTGATTGTGTGTTCCAACAGGAGGGAATCATCATGGTATCCCAGGTATCAAAGCTGAAATCCACCGGATACTGTTTCCCATCTTCATCAAAGTAAACCTCTTCATACCATTTTGCTCGAAGACAGTTATCATACTGATCGATTCCATAATTCCATTTTCCGTTGAGGGATTCCTTCTCACGGTAAGAATCAATAAACAAGCTATCGCTAGTTATCAATTTATTCCGGTAGATCGCTTCGTAGTCTACTTTATGAATCGATTCCTGAAAAATCCCGTTCTCTGTATTTTCTACCTTATTCATAGCTTTCCTCATTTCTGCGATGCGATTTTTTAAAGATAAGTATATTTTTACCTTAAAGAGAGGCAGGTTCGTTCAGCAACTAATCGGCTTGGGAACCTGCCCTCTGAATAAGTCTTTTATGACTTTATTCTGTTCTTATTTTAAATGATGTTAGTTATTTGTAGTTATCTATAATAGTCTTTCCGAAATCTTCTAAGTTCTGGATACATTCATCCAGGCTTTCTCCACCTACCAGATACTTTTCAACCTCTCCTACAAACATGGCATCAATCTCTGCATTATAGGCAGGTACCATCATCGGTGCATTTTGCTCCAGCTTTGGATTTTTTAATACATTCTTAACTGATTCGATATCATATAATGCATCGGGATTTTCGCCTACAAGATAAGGTAAAATAGTATCAAGATCCATATTTTTCTCTGCAGTTAAGCCGCCGGCACGGATATAAGCGCCCTCTGTGGTATAAAATCTGATGAATTTGTATGCATCTTCCGGATATTTGGCTGATTTAGGAATGCTGAACATCTTTGTATCTGAGAAGGTACGGCCTTCTGAACCATTACCCCAGGTAGGAAGCGGAGCAAAACAGGTTTTAAAATCATGAGGCCATTTCTCGGTGTCTTTAATTTCTGCCAGCATCCAGGTTCCGGTAGGGAGCATTGCAACCTTTCCACCAAAGAATTCATTTCTATAAGCCAGGTTTGCTGTCTTAATATCAATAAGCGGAACTGAGGTTCCATCTACATTCTCCATGTCATATCTGAATTGGAGCCAGTCTCTTAAATTTGGATCATCAAAGTTCAAAGAACCATCCTCTTTATAGTATGCATTATCCATCTTTGTGGAATATACACCCATTAAACTATAGTTCTGCCATGTATGGAAATATGATCCATAAACCTTATCCATACCACTACCCTTGGTAAGCTTTCTTGCATATTCTCTGTAATCATCCCAAGTCCAGCTTGTAGGTACGGGAAGACCTGCTTCGTCCAGCATATCCTTATTCATCATGACGAACCAAGGGGTAACGTCAATAGGACATGCATAATAGCTTCCATCAACCATTGAGCTTACGCTATAGATGTCATCATAATTAATTCCTTCTGCTTGAATATACGGATCCAGTGGCTGGTATAAATCTCTTTGCACTTTACTGATGGCTTTTGCTACAGAGGATTCCAAAACAGCGTCCACTGATTCACCGGAGAGAAGGAGCATATCCACTTTCTCTGTATACTTTACATTGTCATTTTCTACCGGATATTGCATATCCACTTTAATATTGGGGTACTTACTTTCGAATGCGGCAATAACTGCGTCATTCTGTTCCTTTAAGGATGCCTCCCAGGAATAAACCACAATAGTACTCTGCTTCTCGGTCTCCGTAGCCGCACCGTCGTCCTTCTTGTCTGTTGCTGCGGTAGTTGGAGTATTACCTTCTTTGTCATTGCTACTAACGTTATTGCTGCTATCTTTCGAGCTGCAAGCGGTTAGAAGTAATACTAAACTGAGTGCCAGTGCCAATATCCTTGATACTCTTTTCATAAATAGTCCTCCATTAAATAATTTATTTTAATTTTATTACTAACATAATAAGAACTGCCTATCCTTTTACAGCCCCAACCATCATACCATCCATAATGTATCTTTGTCCAAATAAAAAGACCACGATAAGAGGGACGATAGCGCATACTGCAGCCACCATGATCAATGCGTAAAAGCTAGTATATTCCGTCATAAATTTAGTCATTCCCAATGGTATGGTGTATAATTTTTCACTCTTTAAAAAAATCAAAGGATTCTGATAATCATTCCAGGTCCAGACGAACTTTAGCATAGCAAGCGTTGCAAGAGCAGGCTTTGTTACCGGAAGAATAATCGAGAAAAAGATTCTGCCATGCCCAGCACCATCTATTTTCGCCGACTCGGAAAGCGCTGGAGGAATGGTGGACATAAACTGCTTCAACAAAAACATACCATAGATACTAAATGATCCAAGTAATATCAAACCGAGATGCGTATCAAATAATTTTAAGGATCTGAAAATCATAAATTTCGGTATGATTGTAACCTGATCCGGTATCATCATCATACTGATGTAGAGTAGAAATAGCGGGTCCCGAAATTTAAACTCTATCTTTGAAAATGCATAGGCACCCATAGCGGAAATGAGGACCTGAAGAAATGTGGTTAGTACGGTCACTTTTATGGAATTCAGATAAAAAATTCCAAAATTATATCTACCGCTCCATACTTCCATGTAATTCTTAATTACATTAAATCTTGTGGGTATCCATTCTACCGGATATTTAAAAATATCGGCTTCAAATTTCATGGATGCAGAAATCATCCAGGCTAAGGGAAGAACCATCGTAAGTGCTATCATTCCCAACCCAACGGTTGCAATAATGCGCAAAATAATTTTCCTTGTCACTGCTTTTCTATTCATTCTTATTCTCCTTACTCATATGTTACCCATTTCTTCTGCCCAATCCATTGAATGATTGTTACAGCAAAAATAATGACAAACATGATCCAGGCTGCAGAGCTTGCACTTCCCATGTCATAGAACTTAAAGGCCTCTCTGTAAATATAAAGCGAAAGCACTGTCGTAGAGGTACCCGGTCCTCCCTGGGTAAGAACATTTACTTGATCGAACACCTTGAAGGAGTTAATAATTCCCATGATAACCAGGAAAAAGGTGGTCGGTGATACCATCGGTATGGTGACATATCGAAACTTGCTTAATGCACCTGCTCCATCGATCTCTGCTGCTTCATATAAATCAACCGGAACACCGCTAAGTCCGGCTATATAGACCACCATGTTATAGCCAAGATTTTGCCAGATATACATCGCACTTAATGCAGGCATCGCCCATTTCATATCAGCAAGCCAGTACGGCGGTTTATCAACCCCTATGCTAAGTAAAAATTGGTTTACCGGTCCGAATTTCGGCTGCAGCATAATCATCCAAACAATGGCGATTGCTACTGTACTTGAGATGTACGGTAAAAACATCATTGCCTTCAATGTCTGTTTAAAAAAGGCCGCTCTGGTCAATATTACTGCCAAAACCAATGAGATCGATACTCCGATTGCAACAGTAGACACAGTAAATATTAAGCTGTTCTTCATAGAATCTTTGAACCATATATCCTTAAAAATACTTTTAAAGTTATGTAGTCCGATAAATTGAATATTGCTGATTCCCGATGACATATCCCATTTTGCAAAGCTTAAAATTAATGAGAACAGGACTGGAAATAAAAAGAATATTAAAAAGCCCAAAAAACTAGGTGTCAGAAAAATAATTGCTGCAAGGCTTTCTTTACTTATTTTTTTCTTCATTACTTTCTCCTTCCTTCAAACATTGATCTCCCCAAGCTATCCTTCTGTCATATAATTTTGTCAATACTGGAGCATCGGAAAATCATCTTTTGGAAGCTTGTGTCTCAATTAACTATCCATATCATAGCATGGCAGCTCTATTAAAAAAATGCCCATATCTTACTTCCTCCTGCCCAATAGTTACTTCTTTTCGAATTTCACTACACATTTGAAATAATCATGTTATACTAAATAATGCAGTAGCAAGTGAACAAAAAAAGAAGCTTTTGAGTGCCTAATGGCAGCATGGAGGTTATTATGGAACGGTTTAGATTATCAAATATCAGCATATTCAAAAAGCTTTTAGTTGCTTTTATCATTATTATCATATTGCCTCAGATATCCTCCTACCTTATTGCTGAACAATCCACTAAAAATCTCATAGTCGGACAGCTTTCTTCCGAAACCATGGGGTCCTTACAGATGGCTTCCGACAATATTAATTCTTTATTAAAGCGAATGACCTCCATCGCTTTATTTGTCAATTCGGATAAGAGCATAAAGGATTTAATTGAAGCAGAAGGCAGTCTCGAGTATGATGGCTTATCTACTAGCTCATCTATTCTGCAAAACCTGGAGCGAATCAATAAATTCAATGCATTTATCGAGAATATTGCATTCAATATGATGGGAACACGCTGCTATATCACAATCATCACTAAATCCGGCCGCCATTACACGAACTGGAACAGCAGCGGAACACGCTCTAACGCCTTCCTGAACAGCTACATGCCGGAAAATCTACAAAATAGGTCACCCGGATTTATCTGGACTTATTTAGATGAAAACTATATCGACAGCGACAGAAAGGCTTATCCCCTTGTACTTACCCTTGTAAAAAATATCTATAATAATTCCGGCAAGAAATTATACGGAACGTTTATTATCAGTATCCCAGAGGCTGAGATCAGTAAATTAACAGCTTCCTCCTACAACAATCAGACACAGTCAAGGAGAGCTGTGCTAGATTCGAATAATATTGTTATCTCATCTAACCAGACGGATTGGATTGGTAAACCTTTCTCAGATATCATAGATGCCGATTTCCCGGATCAAGAAAAAGGTTATTTTATTACAGAAGGGGATGCCCAGAAAATAATCTCCTTCATTCACTTGGATTCCATGACAATCATTGACGTAAAGTCCTATGACTCGATGACCGGTCAACTTCGAATAACAATGAACCGTCTGCTGATATTCAATACGTTTTTTTTATTGCTCTATATACTGTTTTCTGCATTGATTGCAAAAAATCTGGCTAATCCAATTCATAAATTAAGCAGAAGGATGCTGGATACAAACTTTGAAGCACCCGTTATTGAGAAACCTAAGAATCGTTCTGATGAAATCGGAATTCTAGAAAATACCTTTTATATTATGAGGGAGAATATCCGCAAGCTGATCCAGGATAATCAGGAAAAAGAGAATAAGAAAAGGGAAAGTGATATGAAATTTCTGCAATCACAAATCAGTCCGCACTTTTTATTTAATACCTTGAATACCATTCGTTGGGCGGGCATCAACAATAACACTCAAAAGGTAGCCGATATGGTTCTTGCACTGTCCAATCTGCTTAGAATGACAATTGTACGTGATAATGACTTAATCACAATATCCGAAGAGATTGAAACATTAAAAAGTTATGTCATAATTTTGCAGATGCGGCACTCTATACGCTTTGAAATGATTTATAATCTTCCGGAGGAGATGTTGACTTACCATATTCCAAAGCTACTCCTGCAGCCCATTGTTGAGAATTCCATTATTCATGGATTTGAGAATATCAGCCATGAAGGAATAATAGAAATCAGCAGCAGAAATGAGGAACAATTCATGATCATCTCAGTGAAAGATAACGGTTCCGGTATGGATGTTCTCGCATTACCCAATGGAAAAAATAAAAGCGAGTTTAAATTTTCCGGCATCGGAATTAATAATATCGATGAACGTATTAAGCTGTATTTCGGCGAAGAATATGGCATTAAGATCAGTAGTGACAGCAATGGAACAACTGTCGAATTATGGCTTCCGCAAATTGATATCTATTATAAAATGAAAGAGGAGAAAAATGATTAGAACGATTATTGTTGAAGATGATATCGAGATGTTGAATGGCTTATTGCACATCATAGCCTGGGAAGAATATGGTTATGTTATTGTAGGTAAGGCAGAAAATGGCATAGAAGCATTGAGAATTATAGAAGAAACCATACCTGATTTAATTATTACAGATATAACCATGCCCAAAATGAATGGTCTTGATCTTATCAGAGCAGCTAAAGAACTTAATTATAGCATTAAGAGCATAATTATAAGCTGTAATGAGGATTTCCATTTCGCCAGAGAGGCGATAAGACTGGAGGCAGATGATTATATCCTAAAGCACACCCTGACGAAGGAGAGTTTAATTAACACTCTGGAGCAATTCCGAAGTAAGTTTGATGAGATGCGCCGTCAGCAGGTGTCCTTTGATAATGCCATGCATAATCTGAAGGTAAATAAATATATTTTGCTGGAACAGTTCTTTTCAGAAATGTCCCAGGGGACAATAACCCAGGAGACAGAAATCCTTCATCAGGCAAATAAAATGAATTTGAGGCTTCCGAAAAAAGGTATGCGCCTTATTTCCCTGTACCTTGATAACATGGAAGGTATGATTTCGAATTATGCAATTAAAGAGTATCCGCTGTTAAAATTCGCTCTCCTTAATATTATGGAGGAGACAATCGGTAACAAAGAAGAGATTATTCTTTTTCCCTATCGCAGTGATTCCTTCGGGATGCTTTATGATGATACCTGTGTCTCAATGAATGCTATGCTGCAATTAACCAAGAAAATAATTACTAATATCTCGGTCTTTTTACATATCCCTTTTTCGGCCTGCTTCAGTCACATTTTCTATTCAATATCAGATGTCGGTGATGCTCTGACAAAGAACGAAGCTCTTCGCTCGGAATATTTCTATATAGGATCAGGACGGATAATTATTAAGCAGCCCCCTTCTATCAAACCACCAATTGATTTATATCCGAAATATGGTGCCGACTTCCGGTATCTCTTGAGCTTACAAAACAGTTTACTGCTAAAGAATTATATAGAAAAAATGTTTTCCTCAATCGAATTTGAGAAATATAATTCTTCATCCGTAAAACAACTATTACTTCGCCTGGAAATTGACATGAAGCTGTATCTGGAGAAGTATCAAATCAATCTAAGTATCCTACCACTAAAGGGAGATACCTTGGAACATTTGAAAAAAACATTTCATGAAAACATCGATAATATTTTTATTCATATCTCCGAGCCTGAAAATAAATCAAACCGAAAGGAAATAAAACAAGTATTGTCTTATATCAATACCCATATCGGAGAAGATATTAATTGTGATAGTATGGCAAACTATATCAATATGAATAGTAATTATTTCAGCAGATTATTCAAGAGTGAAATGGGTATCAGCTTTTCAGAATATTTACTAAACAAGCGAATCGATGTTGCTACTGACCTGCTGAAAAACACCGATTCTCCCATTCAGGAAGTAACAAGAATCGTAGGCTTCGAAAGCACAAGCTATTTTCATCGGGCTTATAAAAAGGTTACAGGAATTACTCCGGGAGATGCCAGAAATAATAGATAATATCTTCTCCTATCAAAACATCTTTGTTTTTTATATGTAGCTTATGACCTATCTTACTTTCCAATTCGTGATGTAGGATCAACCGCATCTCGTAATGCATCTCCGATAAAGCTGATTGACATCACTAAGATAACAATCAGGACTCCGGCTGGAATCCAAAGCCATGGTTTAGAGGTTAAGACCGTCAATGACTGCGCGCCGTTAAGCATATTTCCGAGACTGGCCGTAGGCGGTTGAATCCCCATTCCAAGAAAGCTTAACGCTGCTTCATCAAGGATAGAAAGCGCTACAATCGAGGTTGCATAAACTAATATTGGCGCGATTGTATTCGGTAATATTTCTGAAAATAATATATGTCTTTTGGGCATACCCGCTACTATGTTACCTTTTACAAAATTCGTTTCACGAAGGCTTAATACATTGCCTCGCACAAGGCGTGCAATTCCCGGCCAATCAACAAATCCGAGAATTAAGATGATATTCCACAGTCCCGGCTTGAAGATTGCAGCAGCGACTAATACTAGTAAAATATATGGAAAAGACATTACCATATCAGTAAAACGCATGATAATCATATCAACCACACCACCAAAGTATCCGGATACCAGACCGAGAATCACGCCAAGCACTGTTGAAATCAATGTTGCCAGTACCCCAACCAGAAGTGATATTCTCGTTGCATATAATAGTCTGCTTAAGACGTCACGACCGATTTGATCCGTTCCCAACCAATTTTTACTGTTTGGTTTCCCACTAAAGGTTCCCACAAGCTGATCCGGATCATAAGGTGCTATGATCGGTGCCAGTAAAGCAGCCAGGATAATGATTGTAAGTACGGTCAGACTAACCAGTGCTAATCTATGACGTCGGAAGCGGCGCCAAACTGTTTGCAGATATCTCTCGCTATCTACCTTATTCTGCTTCATCCTTTTATCCCCCCTGCTATTTGTATTGAATCGTCGGATCAACAATTGCATATAAAATATCCGTTATTAAATTGGCTGCCAAAACTACAATTGCTGATAAGAGACAGACTCCCATGATTACCGGGTAATCACGATTCGTAATCGCATTCATTGTCATAAGTCCAAGTCCCGGCCACGAGAAGATCTGTTCCACAATCACGGCTCCACCGAATAAAACCGGAATCTCCATTCCTATTACTGTAACTATCGGAATAAGTGCATTCCGTAATGCATGCTTATTAATCACATTGAAGTTACCGATACCCTTAGCACGAGCAGTACGAAGATAATCCTGCTGCAGTATCTCGAGAACTGCACTTCTGATATACCTGATATTGGTTCCTGCCATCGAGGTTGCCAATACAATTACCGGCATAATCATATGTCTTGCAATATCTCCGGCACTTCCACCGGTACCCAGAGAGCTCATTCCACTAGAAGGCAGCCACCCAAGCTTTACCGTGAATAGATATACCAATAACAAGGATAGAAAGAAGCCAGGTATACTTGTTCCGACGAAGGATAAGGTGACTACAGTATAATCTCTTTTTGAATATTGATGTGTTGCACTAAAGATACCTGCAGGTACTGCAATTATGATACTAACTACAAGTGAGACACCCATTAGCAGTAAAGTAGGCCCCAGATGAGATCCAATCATTGAGGATACCGATTGATAACTCTTAATGGAATATCCTAAATTCCCATGTAATAATTGCTTTAACCAGACAAAGTATTGGACATAAATGGGTTGATCCAATCCGAGAGCGATTTCCTTCGCAGCCACAGCAGCCTCTGACACACGAGGTCCCTTAAGCATGGCTAATGGGCTTCCTGCTGCACACATAATAGCATAGTCCACGATAGTAATACCAATCAGAACCGGCACTGCCACGAGTATTCGTTTGATGATGTATTTTAACATGTTATCACCCTCCCATTCCGGCCAACCATAACATCGCATGCTACAAGATGTGAGCTTCCTTCTTCAATTGGTAGAAGTGTCTGATCTACGGTCTTACAAAGTTCGGTTGCATACTTACACCTTGTGTGAAAACGGCAACCGGAAGGCGGGTTGACATTTGACCCAATTTCTCCCTGCAGAATATGGTTATCCTTCTTTAGCATAGGATCCGGAACAGGCGCTGCAGCACAAAGCGCTCGCGTATACGGATGAATCGGATTATGAAAGAGTTCCTTAGCATTTGCAATCTCAACAATCTTACCAAGATACATGACTGCAATTCTATCACTGACATAATTCACAGCTCCAAGACTATGCCCGATAAATAGACTAGTAAGGTGCAAATCCTTTTGTAAATCGCGCAGCAGATTCAATATCTGAGCCTGTATGGATACATCCAGAGCACTTACCGGTTCATCGCAGACAATCAACTCCGGGTTTAAGGATAGTGCTTTTGCGATACTTAATCTCTGTCTTTGTCCACCGGAAAACTCATGTGGATACCGTCCCTTACAATTCGCCGGTAATCCAACCAGGTCTAGCAGTCGATTCACTTGCTTTTCCGCATCCTTTTTCGTTGTTATTCCATGATAGATCATAGGAATCGCTAGTATTTCAAAGATATGTTTTCTTGGATTAAGAGAAGAATAACTATCCTGAAATACCATCTGAAGCTGAGTGCGTATTTTCCCCATCTGCCCCCGCGACAGATTAGCCATATCCTGTCCTTTATATGTAATGGAACCTTCGGTAGGCTTCTCCAGTGACACGATCAGCTTTCCTATGGTGGACTTTCCGCAGCCGGACTCCCCTACAAGTCCGAGTGTCTCTCCCTGATTGATGCAAAATCCCACACCATCAACAGCTTTAATGCTTGCAACGGTATGTCTTATCAATCCGTCCTTCACAGGATAATATTTTTTCAAGTCCTTTACTTCAAGAAGTATTTTATCCGAGTCTGATGAAATCATCCGATCTGCACCTCCTCCTTTTGTAACTGCTTCTGCACCTGCTTTGCCAGATGACATCTTGAGAAATGCCCTTCCTCCAATAAAATTAAATCCTGTGGCATCCCACAGGCTTCCACCATGTAGGGGCATCTGCCTGCAAATCGACATCCTGCAATATCCTGATAATGCTCCGGCACGATACCCGGGATGGATTCCAGCTTTCTATCAGCTCCATCTAATATATTAGGTACTGTCTGCAGTAAGGCCTGCGTGTACGGATGTGCCGGTTGATAGAACAAATCCATTACTTTTGCTTCCTCGACAATCTGCCCGGCATACATAACCAGTACTCTGTCTGCCATCTCCGCAACAATTCCGATATCATGCGTAATTAGAATGATTGACATCGACAATTCACTCTGTAAATCACGCATAAGCTTCATAATCTGCGCTTGTATCGTAACATCCAGAGCAGTGGTCGGTTCATCCGCAATCAGCAATCTTGGATTACAGGATAGAGCCATTGCAATCATAACTCTCTGCCGCATGCCACCGGATAGCATAAACGGAAACTTTTTAAGAATTTTCTCCGGTTCTGCAAGTCCAACCTTTTGTAGGAGTGCGATTGCTCTTAATCTTGCTTCCTTTTTCTTAAGATTTAGATGCGACCTTATACTTTCCATCAGCTGATAACCTATTGTAAATACCGGATTCAGTGAAGCCAGCGCATCCTGGAATATCATAGTCAGCTTATTGCCCCTTATTTCATCCAATTCTTTATCAGACATCTCTAACAAATTCTTGCCTTCAAATAAGATCTGTCCTTGCGCTACTTCACCTCCACGACCTAATAGCCTCATAATTGATAGGGATGTAACACTTTTACCACAGCCCGATTCTCCGACGATGCAAAGCGTCTCACCCTCATCCACATGAAAATTAATGTCATCAACACTAATTGTCATCCCCATATCCCCATAGAAAATTGTCTTGAGATTAGATACCTTCAGCAACTGTGACATACCTCTACTCCTATCCTGAGTCAGTATTATAAATAACAGTTTAGCCATAAAATCGCTTCACGCATCTCGCTTAGGCAGAGCACCTTCAAATTTCCATCACGATATGAGTAAGAATGCAAGCTTTCTCCTCCCTATCGTGTTAAAATTTGCATGACTAAACTGTTATAAAAATTGCAAAATGATGAAGCATAGCCATTGCTTCATCATTTTGCATTATTTGATTTTTAATGCCAGTTATATTTTACTCCGTTACATCCCAATTTTCAATATGATTGAAGGATCCATATACGGATGGGGTAGCATTTACCAGTCTTTTGTTTACTGCACCCAGAGCTTTAATAACATATGCCGAGAATATAGGAACATCTTGCTGTACCTTTTGATTCACGGTTAAATAATAGCCCTTAATCTCATTAATGTCACTAGTCAGCTGAGTTTTTGCGAGTACATCGGTAATATCTGAATTGGAATATCCGGTCCAGCTTCCTTCTCCACTAAGGAGCCAGTTAATGTCTGGATATGGATCAATCGGTGCGTAGGTGTATTGAACAGCTAACAAGTCATAATCTGCTGTTCCCGCAACAGTCATCAGGGTTGAGAAGTCAACAGTCTGAATTTCTACCTTGATACCAACCGCTCCCAGCTGTGCTGCGATGGCACTGGCACCATTTACAAAGGTGGTATCTCCAGAATTCACATAGAAGCGTAAGGTCTTACTTCCATCCCAGCCTGCCTCTGCAAGTAGTTGCTTCGCTTTCTCCGGGTTATATTCCGCCGGTACCAGAGAGGAATCATAGAAAGGACTTGCGGAGGATAAAAATCCATCTACCACCTCACCCTTACCATTTAGCAAGCCATTTACTAATTGATTTCGATCAATTGCATGGACGATCGCTTGCCGCACCCTAGGATCGGATACTGCCTCATTCTTCGTCTGGATAAATACCGATTGATTCGTAACCGGTTCACCATAAACTGCATTTATATTCGTCAAAGCTTCTACGTTTGCATAATCCTCTTGCGGAATTACACCCATCGTCTGTTGTACAAAATCAATTTCTCCGGACTGCAATCCTGCATACAACTGGCTTCCTGTCACTATTTTAATATTTAATTTATCAATGTTAACCTTACCTCTCCAGTAATTTTCGTTCTTTGTATAGGAAATGTAATGATTTACATCAAAATCAGTAATAAAAAATGGACCGCTGACAACCTCCGGACGGTTAAACCATTCATACGTTGCAAGATCTGCTTCCGCAACATTTTCAAGGATATGCTTTGGAAGGGTAAGGAAATAACGTGCATAGGTATTCTCGAACGTTGTTAATGCCATCGGATACTTCGTCGTAAATTGAACTGTCTTATTATCTAGGGCAACAATACCGGATATACTGGTTGCTCCTTCTGCAACAAAACCATCATCTCCAACCCCCTCAAATGCAAAAAACATTAAGCTTGGATTGGCGATAATGGGACTTGCTATGCGGAGTGCCGTAAATACTACATCATCTGCAGTAATCGGTGTTCCGTCCGACCATGTTGCTGCATCATCAATATGTACTTTAAAGTGAGTATTATCCTCTGTTGTTATGGAATCAGCGAGCATAGGCTCAAAGCTGAGATCCGGTCCCAAATCCACGAGGGGTAGGAACATCATACCAGCAGAATATTTATTTACCTCTCCTGCATCCATTAATAAGGGATTTAATGATTTTAATGTATCGGTAACACCAATATTGACAACCTTCTCCTTACCCGCTGAATCCGTAGATACTGCACCGGTAACCGCCGCTTCTTCATTATTTCCTGACGTTGTTCCCCCTTTTGGACCTTTACTGCAGCCTGCAAGTGAAACACCGACAACAAGCACTAGCAATAAGCTGATTACTGATTTAATTCCTTTTCTTTTTAATATCATAGTAGCTCCTTTCTCGCATTGAATAAATTGTATTATTATCGAATGTTCAATTTCAATTCATACTGATATAATATGAATAGTATACATTTATGTTATTTAATTTTCAACTACTTTCTGCTAAAACCACATTTCTTATAAACATCACCTTTTTCGACACCATGTCATATATTATGACTATACAACATAATCTCTCATTTCGAATGGAGGGACCAATCATGCTTACAAAATCAGAGAATACAAATAATTTTGAATATATCGGCGTTGAACCATTTATCAAAGTACCTTTGTGCCATCAGGAAACCCCATATTCCTGCGGCGTAGCCTGCGTTCAATCATTGCTTACGGGTTACGGGATTATTTACACGCAGGATGTGTTAGCAGAAAGGCTCAAGCAAAAGCCTATCTATGGAACTGATTATAAAGATATCATTAGCTTCATGAAAATGCTTGGTTTCCAAGCTTCCTTCCATATAGAGATGAGCATCAGCTTGTTACATGAACTTATTGATAGTGGCGTTACTCCTATACTTATTATTCAGGCCTGGAAGGATATCGATATCGATTATACCTATGATTGGAAGGATTCTCATTACGTAATTGCCTGCGGATATGATGATAACCGAATTTTGTTTATGGATCCCTGGACTCTAGGTCATTATTCATTTATTCCCAATAGCATGTTGATGACACGCTGGCATGCATTAGATTCATCCGGCAACCATAATAATTATTCCGGATTGATAATGAAACACGAATACCTTCCCTTTATTTACAACCCAGGTATTATTAAACCCATGGAATAACTTCCTATATTTTATAAGAGGCTCATCAAAAAATCAATACACAGATTAAATGATAGTATACCACATTTTTACTATATAATAGTAAAAATTATATTATTAATATTCGAAAACTTAGATGGTTCATAATAACAAACGCCCCGCTGCTATAAGCAGCGGGGCAATGATTTAACTACAACATTATTCCAAGCCTTTTTGCAAGACCTTTGATGTATTTTGTGGCCTCGATGTAATCTATCTCTTCGGTCATATGCTCGAGCATCAAACAAACCCTGTCATCGAGCTTCGATAAACATTTAAGATAAGTTTCGTATTCGAGCTCTCCAAGACCGGGACGGCATTCGTCGAGATGAACCGTAAGTTTTCCGCTCAAAGTGATATCTTTTGCATGACAACTCAGAATGTTATCACCAAGTTTATCGAACC
The DNA here is from genome assembly GCA_023415475.1 of Bacillota bacterium. Classification (GTDB taxonomy): domain Bacteria; phylum Bacillota; class Clostridia; order Lachnospirales; family Lachnospiraceae; genus Mobilitalea. Next base: position 20,901 of record JAEZKL010000130.1, read on the forward strand.
ATTCCTGGATAACCTCACCGTTGCGATAATAGAGCTGCGGGCTTGTTATGATATTTACAGGATCCAGGTGGGCTGCAAACCCCTTGCGATCAATGCATTTTATAAGCCGCAGGTATGAGTCCGCCGTATCTGGATACATCCACGGCATCGGTTCGAGTGAATAGCAGGTATACTTTGGATTTACCGCGTCGATTATCTTCTGCGACGTAAGTACGATCTCATCAAACGCCTTTTCCGTCAGGTTATCCTTATGCGGTCCATCCCACTGCTCGCTGTAAGAGCCCGAGATGTTAACGCAACAATTTGCTCTTACATAGTCGGCAAGTTCCAGCTGCCTAATCGCCCTGTCCAGATTTTCCTTTTTCTTCAGAGGATCCTGATCCAACAGGTTGTTCCATACACCGATTTCACAGATGACAAGGTCATGATCCTTCGCAGCTTTTGTGTATCCATCAATGACGGACACATCTGCCGTATGGTCAACAGGGAAATAAACCGCTGAATACCCGGCTTCAATTGCAGCCTGAGCCCACTCCTCGGGTGTTGTCCATTTTTTGAATATAATTCCTCCGAAACGCATTCGTGTAATCCTCCGATATCATTCATTTTATTCGCTATCCCAGATCAACCTTTTGCCATGTCCCACTTTCCGAAGACATTCCTGCCGCTATTTCCACTATTTTTATTTCTCTCGTATACGATAACTAACAAATGCGAATTTCTTACTGTCAGGCGACCACGAGTTTACATTGATCGTCCCCTGCCCTCCAAAAAGTTTCACAACCGTCTTAACCTCTCCTCCTTGTGCGGACATCAGACGTAGCTCAACATTTTTATGAGGAAGATGTTCATTTGGTTTGAGATCACCTTTCTTATAAGCAATCATGACAACCATTTTACCATCCGGAGAAATGTGCGGAAACCATGTATTCCATTCTTCGTCGAAGGTCATCTGGGTCTGTTCGGAGCCATCACTCTTCATTCGCCAAGCCTGCATGAGACCCGTACGTACCGAGTTGAACCAGATATAATTTCCGGTCGGATCGTACTCAGGTCCGTCGTTCAGATCTTCAGCATTGGTAAGGCGTCTTTCTTCTCCTCCATCAACGGGAATTGTATAAATATCATACTCACCGTTTCTTTCCGCACAATAAGCAAGCATTTCACCGTCAGGCGACCAGCCATGCAGGTAACTCGGTGCAAGTGGAGTGATGAGTCTTGGTATTCCGCCGGTAAGCGGCAGAATATATACCCTTGACTTACCATCTTCCTTCGTGCCGTGGCTGACCGCTATACGATCACCCTCTGGCGAAAGTACATGGTCGTTATTACAGTTTGTTACATAGTCACTGAAAATTTCCTCAATTTCTTTCGTTTCTAGATCAAATTTATAGATCTTACCGTTACTGTTATATGTAAGATACTTTCCGTCCTTAGACCAGTTCGGTGCTTCTATGAGATAGTCGAATTCGTAAATTATCTCTCTGGTACCTTTCCGAACATCATAGACCTCCAGAATTGATTCATCATTATCACGGTACCATACATTAGATTTGTCACTCAGCTTCATTTAAATCACCTCATAATGGACATAATAAAGAGCTAACACATATTTACATTGACACGATAAAACTCTTCAACCTTGTATAAACCATAACATAATAAACACGTATTTGCATGGCGTGGCAGGTCTTCCTTTTTTGACTAAACTCTCTATTTACATGCAATCTTTGCTACTCGAACAACAAGGTTGCGGCCATAGCTATATGGTACCGTATGTACAGTTACCTTATTTTCGTTCTGGACATATTCTACTACCTCTTTGTTATCCAGCCATGTTATAGATGTAATCTCATCCTGAAGCTCAAAGGTATCTAAATAGTTTTCAGCTTTATATTTTGCTACATTTACGTCAGCCATCATAGGAAGATTGAGACAGAACAGATAATAGTTTTTCCCATCCTGTAGCAGGAAGTCCTCCGACTTATTATCAACTATCACATTAGCTGGACGCGGTTTACGGATTGCTTCTTCAAAATAGCTGACCCATTCTCCCATAAGCCCCAACATTGCAGCATCAATGGGTCGCACAGAGCCGTCCCCCATGGGGCCTATATTTATAAGCATATTGGAACCACATTTGCGGCATTCGACCAGCTCTTTAATCATCTCCGCCGGTGCCTTATAATTCAAGTCTTCCCTTGCATATCCCCAGTGATCACCAAAGATTTCACACATTTCACTGGCAACAAATTTGGGTGATCCTTCCATATTAATAGGCTCCGGTTTGCCTCGTTCAAAGGTCACACTGTCAAGTTCAATATTGCCTAGTACCCCTCTTGCATCCAGGCCGGTGTTGTTGATAATCATTGCTTCCGGTTGATACTTTCTGATTGTTGCATAGAGGGCATCCTCCTCCCAATCTGCATCCGGCTTATTCCACATACCGTCGAACCATAAGCCTCCAATTTTTCCATAGTTTTTACACAGAATTTCCACACTGCCACGCAAATATTCCAGATATTTTGGAAAATCTGTTTTATAAGACTCCTCATGCCAGTCTAATAAGGTATGATAGAAAAACGGAATGATGCCCTGTTCCCTGCATGCATCTACAAATTCTCTTACCAAATCGCGTCCACATTTTGAGTGAGGTGCGTCAAAGGTATTTAGTCCGCAGGTATCATACAGCGAAAAACCATCATGATGCCTTGTTGTTAAGGTAATATACTTGCATCCGGCTTTTTTTGCAACGGCAACAAGCTCGTTTGCCCACTCCGTTTTCGGATCAAACTGCCCTGTCAACAGATAGTAATCCTCATCCGAGATAGCTAGGCTCTTCTTTGCCCACTCACCTTTTCCAAGTATACTGTAAAGTCCGAAGTGTACGAACATTCCTAACCCCATCTCTTGGAAATTCTTAATATACTGCTTTACAATCATGCATTCTCCTCCGTTATGTCTATTTTTAGGCATTCTTCACAATCCTTTCGGTGAAATGGTTTGCACCGTATCTTTGATGCTGCCCAAATCACTTCCTGAATTCTGAGTTTGGCTTACCGGAAGCCCATGGTTTACCCCCATGACAATGGCATCATGGGGGTTTCGCTTTGGTAGAAGTCTCCCCTATTTTAATAATTTACAAAGGCACTTAATACAGGATTTATCGTCGACTCATTACCAATCAAATCAGTAATACCATTATAATGTACATATATCTGCAAATAGGTCCCGTCATTCGGTATCCTATCCAGAGTTATAATAACCGTATCACCCGAAACAGTTACAGTATTGCCTATTGAATATCCGGTGGAACGCTCCTGCACCGTTACAGACATACTTCCTTTTATTTGTTCACTAAAGGTTAATACAATAGCATTCTTTGATGCCGCATCATATTTAATATTCTTTAATTCCGGATCTTCATTTTCTATTAACTTGATTTGAGTAGAATATCCTTCCATTTCAGAAGCACTTCCATTAAAACCTTTTATGCCGGAAATCGATATCTTACTATCTCCGGTTGATGTAATGGTTCCCTTTTTCAAGGTAAGTCGAACCGTGGATCCATTTGTAGAATTACTGATTAGTTTTACTTCATCAATTACAGCACCGTAAACAAAGTAATTATTAATATCCAGTGCTGTTGTGACATCCAATTTATCTGCAAATTCAATATAGATAAACGAATGATTTACATCGGATTGATAAACGGAATACGGCTCTGCAAGTTTATTTGTGCTTTCCTCTCCATTTCCATTCTTATATATAGTAATCGTTTTACTATAGCTTATGTTCCGATAATCGTCCAATACAAAATTTTCCGGTAACGTAAACGTATAATCCCCATATAACGTCATATTACTTAACGTTATTTCAATAACATTATCCACCGTACTTACTTCCGAATAATTGAGATAACCTATATAATTATCACGTTGATTGGAAGCCATTGTATATGGTAAGATGCCTTTTAGAGAATTCAATCTCACGTTCTCACTATATTTCAGTGTTAAAATGTTTAAATCCGAATTAAAGTCATAAGAAATCAAAACCGGTTTTACATTTTCTGTTATAAAGTATACTTTAAAATCATACATCGCATTTGCATAATTATCATCTGCTACAACATTATAGCTATCCCAATGCCCGATCGAAACTGTCTGGATACCGGTTAACGTAACATCATAAGCGGACAATTTATAATGAACCTGTTTATTATTATTCGAATCAACTTCACCATAATAATAACCGCTATTATTGATTGTAGCGTAGCCGGGTGTTCGAATAGAACGGCTGAAGGTTGCGGTAATCGTATCATACGACGAGCGTACTACGGATATTGGTCTTGCCTGAGCCTTCGGTGCTGTTTCAGTGCGTATAACTACAATAATACTGTCATCTTCAGGACTATATCCTAATGTATCCGTAATTCCTGATATCTTTACAGTAAAGGCTTTATTATAGTCCTCTGAGTTAATACCGGATAAATTAATAAGTATTGACTTCCCATCCGAACTAAAATTATAGTTTGATTCACTATTTAAGAAACTGATTGTACTCGATTGAACTGTGGTCGAACTGGATACTGCTTTTGCATCAGTAACTTTGAATTTACTAAAATCCATTTTTTTCGTGAAGGTTATAATTGTAGTCATTCCATTATCATCAAGCACTGTTGATGCAACCCTAGGATTGCTAGTATCTATTACTGTATCATCAGAATCTGTATCATAATCCGTATCATAATCCGTATCATCAGAAGAAGCCCCATCCGAATAGCTTAATTCAAAATAATCTTTATATAAGGCTGCTCCTTCGGTTGTAAGAATGCCATTTGAAAATGTAATACCATAACGTCCCTGGAAGTAATTGTTCGCCGTTATTGTTAAAGATTTCAAATTACCGGATAAACTGGCCATCAAGATTCCAGGATCTTTCGCTGTGTTACCGGATGAATCATCCAGCCGACTAACCGTGATATTACTTGATAGATTTCCACTAGAGTTGATTACGGTGGATTCTCTGACTGCAGTACCAAATTCAACTTTAATTGTTTTGGAGTTAATCATTTTTGCCGAAATAACCTCAGCAGATGATCCAACTACTTCGATAATCACTGCATCCTTAACATAACTGTCCTTAGCCTTCTTGGAAGAAGATGCAGCAGTAGCCACCAGAACGATTTTTCCTCTTCTTAAAGCAGTAACGGTTCCATTCGAGCTGTCATCAATACGAACAGCATTGGGATTAGCGTCACTATTTGAAGCATCGAGAGACCAATATGTTTTATCCGAAGAATTGTTAGGTGTAAGCGTTCGATTAAAATTATAGCTTTCACCAACCCTCATAACATGTGCACCATTTTTTTCTATTGCATTATTAATCTCTATTTCTTTTGCAGGAATATATACTGTTACCTTACAGTATAAATTCTTTACTTTTCCCGATTCATACGTAATTATACATTTTATTTTAGCTGAACCCTTATTTACAGCTGTTACCAAACCCTTGCTAGAGACTTTAGCAACAGTTTTGTCTGAGGATGACCATTTATAAGTACTTTTCTCCTTTTTATTTAATATCTCAAGCTTATAAACTTCACCTACACCTGAAAGTTCAATCTCCTCTTTATTAAATTTAGCAGTTGCCGCTTCTGCTATCGTGCTACTTTGATTCCAAAATAATGGTAATAAAAATCCAAGCACTAATAAAAATCCTATCCTTTTAAAACTGCTTATTTTCATTCTGCTTTCCCTCCTATGACGTTAGAAGAATAAACCCCATAAATATGAATTCGCTGCTTATCGCATCTTATATCTTTCCTATATATAGAATAACATAAAAATATTGTCAAAATAGTGTCATTTTTGGAACAAAGCCCAGTAATAATACCTATTGAATATATTTTAGAACTAAACCTGAAGTTTACCTTACAATTTGTTACAAAAGACAATAAACCGCACAGGTCCGGCTAAGGACGGGGTGTTTATGATTTTCCGAATACTTCCATATGTAATGAAAGTTGGGTCAACTTCAATCATGCTTAGATAGTTCTTCCTTCTCCTGATACTCCACATAATTCTCAAGATACTCCTCCAGCTTACACTCTTCTCTAATCAACTGATCATTCATTTCATTCAGTTTAGCATAATCACAGGCAATTTCCGGGATTTCCATCAGTTCTTTTATTCTGCCGATCTCCCTTTCCGTCTCTTCTATCATTATTTCCAGCTTTCTCATCGCCTGTTTCTTTCTGTTCTGAGCCTTTCTATCCCGCTCCTTTCCACTCGTTGCTTCTTGGGAAGTGTTTGTCTGAAGCACAATCTTAACATAAGCTTCCGGCTCCACTGAGGCGAGCCCTCTTTCTGTGTATTCCTGATAGCCAAAAGGATAATAATTCACCTTATCCCTTTCAAATATCAGTAGAGAATCTGCTATCTTTTGTATGAAATACCGATCATGGGATACGAACAGAACGGTACCCTCATAGTTTATGAGTAAAGTCTCAAGAGCCTCCTTCCCAACGATGTCCATGTGATTGGTCGGCTCATCCAGGATAAGAAGATTAGGTCTTTTCTTAAGGATTTTAGCAAGACTTAGCCGAACCTTTTCTCCTCCTGACAGCTGATAAACCTTTTTATATACCGTATCCTGAGTAAATAGGAAGCATCCGAGAGCAGTACGAGCTTCAGACAAAGGTATATCAGGGAATTCTTCGCAAAAATCCTCTAGTACAGTCCTGTCGTTATCAATCTGGGCCAGCTGTTGGTCAAAATAACCCGGATCGATTTGAAATCCATAGGATAATGCTCCTTCCAGCTGATCAACCTGTCTCACCAGTGTTTTTAGAAGCGTCGATTTTCCGATTCCGTTCTCACCGATCACGGCAAGTCTCTGCCCCTTCTTTAACTCAAAACTTACTTCACATAGCGGCTTGTCATAGCCGATAACAAGTCTGTTTACCTTAAGAACCTCCTGTCCTCCCACCCTTAGCGGCTTAAATTCTGCATGGAAGGACTTAAGATCGTATTTTTCCGGAGCAGGGGTAAGATCCATGTGTTCAATCTGCTTCAGTTTGGATTTGGTCATTGCTACCTTGGTTGGATGATGTTTGTATTTCTCGATTAATGTCATAAGCCTTGCAATTTCCTTCTGCTGCAATTGATAATCCTTCTGCTGCTTATCCCAATTTGACCGCTTTTGTTTTACAAAGGCCGAATAATTCCCCTGATATCGTGTCATCTTCCTATGTTCAATTTCATAGGTAACGTCTGCTATCTTATCCAAGAACATTCTGTCATGGGAAATGATAACCACCGCTTTGGGATACTGCTGTAAATATCGTTCAAGCCATTCAATCGCGGGCATATCCAGATGATTGGTGGGCTCATCCAGCAGAAGAATATCGGGCTTACTTAAGAGTAGCTGAATGAACGCCAGCTTCGTTCTCTGCCCACCGGAAAAATTTTGTATGGGACGCTTCAGATCCGTCAGAGTAAATCCAAATTTGGTAATTACGGTTTCCATTTCAGATTGATAGGTATAACCTCCTGAGCCTTCAAAAAGCTCCAGTGTTTTTGAATAACTCTCCAACACTTCCTTGGATTGGTCAGTTTCCATCTGAATACAAAGCCGTTCCAGTTTAACCTTCCACTCAAGCACAGTTGCAAACGCCTTCAGAAGCTCTTCCTCCGCTGTTAAATTTTCATTCTCAAAGCTGATCTGCTGTAAGAATCCAATGGTCGTATTACCCGCCTTGCTGATCCAGCTGTTTTCATCACTGTCCGGATTATCCAGCGGAAGCATCCCGGCAATCAGCTTAAACAAAGTAGTCTTGCCACAGCCGTTTCTACCAACGACTGCAATTTTCTCTGTATTTTTTATTTCAAAATTGATATGATCAAGTATGGTATCGGCTGCATATTTCACAAGCCCGTTATTGATTTGATAAATCATAGATATCGCCTTTCCTTTCTCTTAAGTCTCCTGGTAGGTAAATCTCTGTTCTGCCATGGAGACATATAATTCGTAAATGGGTTTTCTAAATCGACTATAATTTCGCAAAAAAACTGTCGGATCAGGTTAATGGCTACAAACCTATCCGACAGTTTTATGGGTTCATAAGATTAATTAGAAAAATCGTCAGTTCACTAACGCTTTTTCCTCAAACAAAAAACTGCAGACAGGCTTTGCTGTTGCAGTCACATATCAATGGATCAATCCTGATCACTACTTCTTAAACTAGGATGCCAAAATGAGGTACTCAAAACAATCCTCACAAAAAATATCATGAGAATTATTAAAGCATGTTTGGCATCAACTATTTAAGAACTGAAACCTCCGAGCAAAGCATAGCCGACTTTTTTAATTGTGGTCTTCGCGCGGAGATAAGTTTCACTGCTATAATCTTAGTGGTAGGTTTCATAGAATTGTTCCTTTCTATCTCTTATTATTCATTATATCAGAATAAAGTACGTATTCATGATGGTCATGATTTCGTAATTGTAAGCAAGCTTGCTATGCGAGTGTCTTTCTCGCATTATGCTCACTACGCTTTTATTATATCATATATTCCAATATATGCAAGTTACTAAACAGTATCGACTAAGTCGATTAAGTCAATTTAAAATATCATCATTCTATACACAATTATATCCGATGGCAATTCGTTTGAAATTTACATGATAGTCAATTGGTTTCCATCCGGATCATGAATGATCAGGTTTGTATCGGAGAGGACAATGGATTAAAGGAATCCGCCTCCAATGCATGTCCAAATCCTCCATCCTCATTCTGATACTCCAAAAGTGCCGATAACACATCCTCCCGGCTTCCATTTCAGTGTCCTGATATTTTTCTTTCAGTTGTTTTGTCAGAAGCTTATCCGAGATTTTTATGAAATCGTCAAACTTACTATCTATACTCAAAATTTTCTTTATCTCATTCACATAATAACTAAAATAAGGCTCAGCCTCGGAGAATACATTACGTGTGTTTTGCAGTGTTTCTCCGGTATTGCAATATCACACAGGATGAAAGCACATGAAACCTAGCATGCTCACCCTCCCCTTTATTCTATAATATCAATGATTAATCTGATTTTTGAATTTCACGCTTAAATTCAAGAATATCACCTGGCTGGCAATCCAAAGCATCACAAATTGCCTCTAATGTCGAAAACCGGATAGCGCTGATCTTACCCGTTTTAATTTTCGAAAGATTTACATTAGCAATTCCAACTTTTTCAGCCAAATCGTTCAGTGACACTTTCCTATCAGCCATTACACGATCAAGTCTTAATATAATTGGCATAGAGCAGTCCTCCTAAAGTGTTTCATCTGAGAGCCTTTGTAGCTCAGCACCATAATCAAATATAATGGCAATAAAGAAAAATATTAATGCTAGTATTACAGACACTATATTAAATGATGACCGTATTGTAATCTCTGGTGCAAAAGAACTATAAAATCCCTTTCTTGAAATTGGTTCTACTAAGGAATATATCATTAATAAACCCCCTATTTTTTTAAGCCTTTTTGCGTTCTCTTGACTGAATGGCATAATATTTATACTGATTGATTTAAACATACGATATGCTATTAATAAAATGTAAAACACAAATACCCCTGATACAAGAATTGCCCACATTTCTGCAACTATTTCACCGGTTGTTTCCAATAGCTGTCCTGTTGATGAATAAAAGCCCAATGCATGCACTGCTTCGAAATTAGAATTTGGTGTAATATAATACCATATAAGAGAAGATAATGGTATACACATACCTACAATCAGTGAAATGTATAATACTTTTGTGCTAATAGCCATTATTTTACTAATCTTACAAACTTTATTCTGTATATCATTCATATAGCAACCCCTCTTCTTGTTTTATGATGCTATTATAGTAATATATTAAACGTTTGTCAATCATTATTTAACGTTTATCATTAAATATTATATGCAATACATTTTATCCGGACTTAATAGTAAAGAGAGGATACATTTTTCTATATCAAATGACTATCAAATGACACTTAATAGTAAAGCGAGATGCCACTTTGTAAACTAAGATGCACTGTTTGTAAACGACAATTGAATATTTGTAAACGGAACGCATCTTTAGCAATAAAAATGTAGGTTTTGTAAGTGAAAAGCGATTTCTTTATTCTAAACGCAATTTGAATTTTACTTCTCTGCTGTATAATAGTAGGCTTTCAAAATATGAAATTAACAAAAGGTAATCTATTCAGTTATGAACAGTTTTAAAATATGAATTACAAGCATATGATTATGTGATTATCATTTATTCATAGAAGGTAAATCGGTATGAAGCAGATTAGAATTATGATGCTTAGTAAACGAAAAATAAAAAGAAATCTTTTAATATCAGCAGCTTCAACCATTGGTATTTATTTACTTATCTCATTGTATTTTTTTAGCCATTTCTTTTTTCACACTGAAGTAAATGGTATTAATGTATCACTGAAGGCTCATACCGATATATCATATATCATAATTAATTTTATAAAAGATTATGAGCTGCAGCTAATAGAAAGAAACGGAGAAACGGAAGTAATCACAAGTCAGGATATTGAGATGCAGTATAATAAGAACAATAGAATATCACAGGTTAATCATATGCAAAATCCATTTCTATGGATCGGTTCATTATTTAAAAATAGCAGATATTATATAAAAGACCTATACGATTATGATGAGACTTTATTAGATAATAAAATCCACAGCTTAAAATGCATAAACGGTAAAATTACAGTACCCCAAAATGTGGATTTCAAATATTCTGATGGCTCCTACGAAATCGTCAAAGAGATATATGGAAATAAAGTTAATGTAATTCATTTCGCTAAGGTAATAAATAAATTAATATCCGAGGGAAGACCAAAATTAGACTTACATATAATGCAGTGTTATGAAGATCCAAAGTACACCATAGGCTCGGAAAAAACCTTAAGAACAAAAAATCTCTTAGATAAATATGTATCCGCAAGAATAACGTATCAATTTGGAAACATATCGGAACAATTAGATGGGACTACCATTAATCAATGGATTAGTGTCGATGAGGATCTAGAGGTTGCCATAAGTAACGAAGAAGTCTCAAAATATATCAAAGTATTGAGTAAAAAATATGACACAGTTGGTATCATAAGAGAATTTCAATCGACTACAGGCAAGAAAGTAGAATTAAAGGGCGGGCTTTATGGCTGGAAGATTAACCGTGATGCCGAATCAGAAGCATTATACAACCATATTAAGAAAGCTGATATAATTGAAAAAGAACCGATCTATCTGCAAAAGGCTTTTTCCAGAGAGGGTAACGAAATAGGGAATACCTATATAGAAATCAATATTACAAGGCAACATCTATGGTATTACAAGGATGGAAAGTTGATTGTCCAAGGATCTGTAGTAACAGGGAATCCAAACAGAGGGAACGCCACTGTACTCGGAGTTTACTTCGTTAATTACAAACAAAAGGGAGCAACCTTAACAGGACCGGGATATGAAGCGAAGGTAACCTACTGGATGCCATTTTTCGGCAACATGGGTCTTCATGACGCCTCCTGGAGATACCGTTTTGGAGGAGAAATCTATCAAAGAAATGGAACTCACGGTTGTGTAAATGCTCCCTTATATTTAGCAAAAACTGTTTTTGAAAATATTGAAGAAGGAACCCCAGTTCTTGTATATGAGGAGTAGCTTGCGCAGATGGAAGTTCTTACACACTGCCGTTACTCACTCGAAACCAATAAGTATAAAAGCTTTGGAAGCCCAGTGATTGATAAAGCAATATCGCCGGATGATTTCCTTCCACTACCTGTAAATATGCTTTGCTCGCACCCTTCTTCATACCTTCCTTTAGGATACAGGTACATAATGACCGCGCCATCCCCTTTTTTCGAAAATCTTCCCTGACATGGATAGCATAAATACCGACATAGTCGCGATCAAGAATTCCAAGTCCGGTACCAACGATCACTCCCTGCCTCCAAATGGAGACACATATAGTTTCCTTAGATATGGCATTGTACATCGTTGGAACGATTGCTCTATGTATGGCATTGGTTGTTCCCTTTAAGTCAAACAGGCCATCAATCCATTCTCTTCCGATTGTCTGACTGACAATCACTTCATCAGTCGGTGCATTAAGATTCGCCTCATCCAAATCTAAAATCATGACATCCGTGGTATGCTGTATTTCATAATTACGGTTTTCCAGCATATAATCAAAATCCTTTGATACCAAAGGACTGATTTTGAATATCGCAGGCGTCCCCCATCGTTTATATGCAGCTTCACAATATGGTATTTTCTCACGCCAGGAAAGAGTTGAAGTGCCAAACTGCTCAACACTGTTGGTTCTGTGTGTATAGAAGTGAGAAAAGCGCAGAATCCACCCGTCATAAAGCTCCATTTGATGAGACGGCCAAGCATTCAGTGACAAATCTTCAATTGTTTTAATATTCATACTCATAATTATTTATTCACACGCCCACCATTATCTCTGCATGGCGGCGAATATCCTTTCTCCCTTATGATGCAGTCTCAAATCGGCAATCCACTTGGATCATTAGGAATAATATCGCAATATAATTATGAATATTTATAACACAAACTGTAACCTATGTCAATTAGATTATCCTGATCTTATCTATCTTTCATTATGTCGATAATCATATGGTTGATTTCTTCAGCCAGCTCATGGTTTATACCATGCCCTGCTCCTTCAAAGTACCTCGCATTCATATTGCAGTCCTTTAGGGCTTTCTCTCCGCCTAGCTTTTGAAAGGGGTCCTCTTTTCCCACAAGAAAAATATTTTATCGACGATTTGTCCTGTTCTGCCGTGAGAGACACCAATCGGAGATAGTAATACGAGCTTCCAGTGGCTTACAATCTGTCAACTACCGGTTTCACTAAGAAAATTGAAGCTCAAAAAAATAAACTGCCCGTAAACCGGCTAGATCAGGGGCAGTATTTTTCGCCTATTATCTTTAATCTGCTAATACGTAATTCAATACGACATCCTTTCCGTTCGCATAATCTTCAATGGTGGGCTGAATAGATATGTCAGGCAGAAATGTTCCGACTCCGTCATTTTTGTAGCTAAAGCTCTTCGTAAATTCAAAGTATTTAGTGCTATAGCCAATCGGAATTTGAGAATTCGGCAGCTCCATTGTTCTTACATCTCCGTAGCAATCCAGAGCACCACCGGTGGGTTCACCTACCGAAACAGCCTCAGGAGCCACCTCTTTAATTCGATATATTGCAAACATACCTGATGAGAAGGTATTGCGTCCTACCAGAGTGTATATCTTAACATCCGGATTCTCAATCACATACCTCTTAAGACGTTTCGTAAACGGGTTAAGAATCTCAGAATTCCCGCCGGAATTGCTTCTCAGATCAATAATAATCTTATCGACTTCTTTTTCTTCTATCCTATTCATCATTTCATTGTTGAAATCAGCAAAACTCAGATCATCCATATTGGCACATGCATTGTATTCAAAATAGAGAGCTTTTTCGTCAGGTAGATATTCATAATCATAATTTTTATCATATATACCGAGAAGTACATCCTTCGTCTTAGTGTTGACATACTCTGCACTTTCTCCGTAATCCAGTGTGGATACGGTAAAGTCCCGTACCTCACCATCCTTTTGTACTGTAAATACCGTCTCCGTCTCATCTTGAAGGATACCCAGACCATACATATAGACAGGTGCTTGAAGGTAATTCGGTAGTATCGCTAATACCCAGCTCTCATTTTCATGGGATATCAGTGCTCTAAGCTGTTCAATCACATGATCAATATCAACACCGTTTATCTTTAGGACTTGTGAAAACACCATCTCTTCCAGGTCCTTATCGGCATTTACTACATAGACCTTTCCGTCAAGGATATAGAATTGCAGTGGGTAACTGTATCCATCCCAGTAATTTATTGAAGTATGAGCATCCCCAATCGATGCGATTATTTTATTAAGCTCTATAAAAACCTCGTTATTACTCAGCTGGTCAACCTTGTCAATCAATTGGTCAGTCATTGTGCCGAACTCTTCCTTAGTTATAATACTAAACAGATTTTTATGACGTTCAGGAAGCTCCTTCTTAAAAAATGTAATATCCTCTGTTAAAAGGCGATTCCGTTCTTCGTTGGTATTGTCATTCCTCAGTACAATCTCCCGATTGGCTGATTCAACTATAGCGTTCACTCCGCTGCAGGAGCCCGCTGTAATAACGAGTACAAATGTGGCAGCTAGTAATATTAAAGCTTTTAACCTCATTTTATCGTCCTCCTGATTATTTCTTATTTTTCACTTTACCTAGACCTTTGATGTCCGAGATAGCGCTCCTTAATCTCAAGCACATTCACCGTACTGATCAATTCGCGGATTAGCGCCTCACGTTCCTTATACCTTAGCTTCATATTTTCCGAGTTTAGATAGAGCTCATGCTTATTGGTATTAAAGCCCATAAAATTACTTTCAAACCCCGGTGCGGAGCATTTCCGACTTAGGTATTCCTTAGGGAATAAGTATGTTCCCCTCTCTGTTTTAAATTGGTCTATATAATTCAATCCATCAATAAACCACTTTGATTTAATAGCATTTTTATAACAAGACATCATCGTCAGGTAATTCAATATTGCATTGTTGCCCAGATGACCGGGCCGTTTGTAGCTGTCATACATCGGAAGTAACGGGTTCCAACCGCAGGCATGGTATATCCGTCTTTCCTTTACCCACAACAGTCCGTATCCTTCCGGCAGTGCTTGAAATTCTGGGGTTAGAATATATTCCATTATATCCTCAATCTTTTGCTGTATCATCGGATCCTTGTTATACTGTTGATAATAAGCCATCGCTGAAACGTCATATATTGTTGGCAACGGAATCTCAGCCCTCTTCGAGAAGGGATTCATCTCATCCTTTATTACCCCATGCTCCAACCACTGCTTGGGAGGCTTAGGGAGCTTACTTTTATCTTGAAATATATCATAGATCCTTTCCTTTGCAGCCGTATGTAGCGCATTAATTCTATTATTCATAGTATCGATAATCTCTTGATTGACAAAACCGGTGATAAAGAAGACTCGCATCAGCATCAAACCATAGAAAAAGCAGTAGTCATAATCCTTTGCCTGCATTTCCATAAAAAGCTTCTTTACGGGTATCAATGCTCTATCGATTTCCTCTATTCCGGAACGAAAGCCAAAATCCATTAGTACCGGGAAGAATTTATCGATACACATATCCCCATAATAATGGATCAGATGCTCCAATTCTTTTTTCTCATTAGCCTGAGTATTGAAGCCATCCAGATATCTGAGATATTTTTGAACCTCATCCATTCGTAATAAATCTGCTGAAATATTCTCAATCTCAAGGGTTGGTTTGTGCTTTGAATTATTGAACAGCAAACGCAGCCTTATCGCCGGTCCACCATTTTCATAGATCCATTCATAATGAATATTACTCATACCATCCCCCTCCTTGTAGCTGCCCTATGGCTAATACTGAATATAATCACTTGTACTAAGCTATCTTTTTCCAAATTATAACATTGTATTGTGAGGTTTTCAATCAAATTGAGTGAATTGAGTTAAATTACATCCACATTTTTGAACAAAACGTCAGCTTGCTGACACTTTCGAAGCTTGCTAAGCAAGCTTTACCTGACTACGGGTTGCGAAGCAACTACATCCAATGCGCGAAGTGTGTCATCCTAAAGTGAACTACGTTCACTTAGCCCAGCGTTTGTATCGTATAGGACGTAATTTCCTATACGATACAAAAGGAGCTATCACATCATTAATTATGCAATAGCCCCTTGGTACTGTATAAGTGTAGATATAAACTTAGAAATAAACTTTATATTTACACTTGTTTTTTATGCCTTTTTGATATATCTGTAGACCATATTCTTACGAATAGTTATTTATTTCAGCGTTGATATCTCAATTCTATCATATTCGTATGCTTCCGGATGTTCTCCGTAGCGATCCAATTGTGAGGATTTACAATAGTAGACGTATTCCCCCTCTACATCAATACTACCGGATGAATAATAACCTCCCTCGAATTTGATGGTAGATTTGTCGCTAAGATCGATCAAGTAGATCTCAACCGGATCTTCATCACAGTCAAAGACTATCTTAAGATATCCCTCATCAATATCACCTCTCATAAAATAGGCAGACCGGTTAATTTCTTTTATATCGAACGCATTCAGATACAGTCCGTTATTGTCTCCGTCAGTTCCGACAGAATATATATTCATGTCTTCCCCGTTATTGAAGTCGATACCGTAATACACATGAGAAGCAGTGGCTGCCAACAGGGTAAAGGTATTCGCCTCGAACCAATTGCATCCCAGTGCCTCTAATTCTTCTTTACTTAAGCTTTGTATCGTTGTAACTTCACGGTTCTTTACCTTATTTAGCTTCATTACTTTCGGTTCATCTGAGATAGCAAGAAAGAACAGTTCATTTTCGCTTGTCTTCATATCATATATATCCAGATCTTTATAAACTTCTTTCTTATTCTTCCCGTCAAAATCGATATAATATAGACGATCATTGGGATCATTCTCATTCAAGGTATTGTTAGAGCTTTTGCTGATATAATACAGTCCGTCCTGCACCATGACTGCTTCAAGGGTATCAATAGACTTTATCTTTGTGATAGTTTTCTTTACGCCCTCCTTATTAATCCGTATCAGCTCTCTGGCTTTTCTGTCTAAGGCAATTACGTCGTCATTATAAAATCCCAGTATTGTTGCTGTTCCCTTAAAAAGTCTGGTCTTATTCTTACCGTTCACACCAACCCGGTAAATGTCACCTTCCGTATGATAATAAATATTATCACCCTTGAGATAGAAATCACCGTTGTTAATATTGGCATCCTCTATTGTAGCAAGCTCTGTCACCTTCGAGGTATTCAGATTCTTTGCAGCGATCACCGTCTTGGTAAGCTTTCCCGTCTTATAAAAGAGATAATTTCCATGAGTCAATGCCGTCGTACCGTGAACCGCCTCCTTAGTCGAAACAAAATCGGAATTCGACGCCGGTTCTGTTACCTTAGCCGGCTGCTCGGCCGGTGTTGGCTTTGCTGTAGACTCAGGATTCTTGGTGAGCGACGGCTCCGCTGTAGATTCCGGCTTCTTGGTTGGTGTTGGCTCTGTTGTGATCACAGACTCCTCTGCTGG
This sequence comes from Bacillota bacterium, assembly GCA_023415475.1. GTDB lineage: Bacteria > Bacillota > Clostridia > Lachnospirales > Lachnospiraceae > Mobilitalea. Next base: position 38,137 of record JAEZKL010000130.1, read on the forward strand.
TGTTGGCATTACCGTAGTCGAAACTGTTGATTGATCAAATGAATCTTCAATTTTATCATTTTCATTGTTACTATCTTGGGTTGATTTGTTACATGCTAAAGCTGCCATCGATACCATAAGCAGCAACCCTACCATCAAGGCCTTTTTCATCACCTTATATTTTTGTGATTTTCTTATTTCCTTTATATCATGGTTTGATATCATAATTACCTCCATATATAGCATACTTATACATGATTCTACTATATTATAGACGATATTATAATAAGAATGGTTTCATTTGTAAAATATTGAATTTAAGCCATCTGTCTTCTGGCAAGGCTTGCAAAAACACCGTCCCTTTCCATCAGCTCCTGATATGTACCCTGCTCTACGATTCTTCCCTGATCCATTACTAGAATCTTATTACAGTTTCTGATTGTGCTCAACCGATGAGCAATAACAATACGAGTTGATTTCAAGCTGTCCAGACTCCTGCTGACAATCGCCTGAGTAGTATTGTCCAAAGCGCTGGTAGCTTCGTCGAAATAAATAATCTTAGGCTTATTCACAATGGCTCTGGCAATCATGATACGCTGCTTCTGACCGCCGGATATCGTGGAGGCTCCCTCACTGATTGTGGTGTGCATACCCATGGGCATCTCTTTGATATCTTCTTCAATCCCTGCCATTGCTGCCGCTTCCCAGGCATCATCCATCGAAAGGTATGGGTTGGTTCCAACAATATTATTAAAGATGGACCCAGTCATTAGTTGACCATTCTGAAGTACCACTCCTAACTGCCTGCGTACGGCTCTGACATCCACTTTTGATAAATCCTTTCCGTTATAATAGACGTTGCCTGTCTCCGGAGTCTCAAATCCAAGCAAAATACGGAGCAAAGTCGATTTACCACAACCGGAGGTACCAACCAAAGCAACATAGTCTCCTTCCTCAATACGGAATGAAATATCCTGCAGGACAAGCGGTCCGTCACTCTGATAACGAAAGGAAACATGACTGACTTCTATCTCACCAGTCAAAGTACCGGGAGACAGCTTATTATCATCGTCCTCTGGCAGAGTCTCCAGAATGGGCTTCGCCCTTTTATACAGCGGAATTACCAAATTGGCTCCGATGATCGAATTAGCAAGACCGACTAAAGAAAGCATAAAGGATACAAAGGCGGAATAGAAACCGATAAATCTGCTAGCCGTCATAGTCGCTTCACCACTAGCCTGTATATAGAATATAATCATACCGGCAAATACAGGAAAAGCCGTATAAAATACCGCAAGCACATTAGATATTCTCTCCCTGCAAAGTGTCAATCTGCATTGTTCCTTGAATTCATTTGCCCAACGGGAGAAGGCTCTGCTTTGCGCACCGGCAATCTTTAATTTTGTTACACTGCCAATCAGTTGAACCAACAATCCCGTTATTTTGTTTGATGCAGCAAGAACCTTATGCTCATATTTTACCTTGCGGGCTGCCAGCAACGCCATAACCAGAATAGACAAAAGGACCAGTAGAGCGGCAACCATGGCAAGCCTTGAATTATAGTAGAACAATACCACGAAGGTGAACACTGAAAAGACACCAGATAATATGGAATTTAATGTAGTTCCTGAAAGTATCATACGAATTTGGCTGATTCCCATTGCACGCATAGCCAAATCACCGGAAGAAAATTGCTTATAAAAGGGTACCGGAAGACTAAGCAGGCGATCCCATACAGCAGCCTGAAGGGCTCCATCCATCCTACCCTCCATACGCTGGGTTGCCAATGCACGCGTTAATTGAAAAAGCATGGTTGCCAGTGCACTTACACAGAGTATTAATCCAATCTGCAACAGCGCACCTATATCCCCCTCCGGTATAACATAATCAAAGACTAATCCGGTGGCCAATGGTACTGCAGTACTCAGTATCCCCCCAAATGCACCCATAATAGCAATTCTAAAAAGATCCTGTTTCCAACAGCTTTGCACTCCAAAACTCATTAGTTCCTTTAAGCCTATCTTCTTCTGCTCAAATGGACGAAATAACACAACGCCCTCTTCTCTAATCTGGGATGCCACCTTCTTGTTAACAGGGCATTGATTGCCATATGTCGGGTCATATAGGATATAGCAGCTTGGTGTTCTAGGCAATAGAGCAACTGGTCTGCCGTCCTCCTTCATATAACCCAGAATAGGTCCTCCGTCCTGTTTATACCACCTGCCGTTTAAGGCTATCTCTCTTGTACGGAAATGAGATGCCCTTGCAATCGCATTTAGTGTAAGCTCTTGTTCTTCCTTTCGAGAAGGCAATAATATCTTCATCTTAAGACTCTGTCCAATCAGATTACAGACATCGGCAAGTGCATTACCGCTATCCTCATGAAGAACGGTCTTTTTCTCCTTCTGATTCAGGACCGTAAGCTGCTTCAGTGAGTTAGATATTAATCGTTGGTCATTTTCCTGTCTCCTCTTCCGTTGTATCTCTTCGTTCTCTCTTTGCTTTTTGCATCGCTCTGCCTGAGAACACAGAATCCTGCTGTGAAGGCTGTTTCTTATTTCTTTCTTCTTTATAAACTCTTCAATAATGATTCCTTCCTCCGCAGCAGCTATCTCATTGTCTGCCGCACCTCGCACACCTTCCGATATATGCTTCAACCAGTTTTGTGTCATCTGTGAAAGCTTTACTTTAACCTTCTCATCTGATACCCCAGCCAACCATAAGGTTTCTAACCGGATTAACACACAGTCAAGGGAAGGTGCAGCCTGAATCACCATTCCATGTTCCGCCATTTCATGTTCCATACCAAAAAGCAACTCTCCCGGACCGGCCTCAAACCAAAAATATCTTACTCCTGTTTCATTATCAGACCTTAAGGCCGACAAGAAAAATAAAGCCGTGCCCTCCAGGACAAGCCAGACATACTCCGGGTTATGAAGCAAGTGTACCATGTCCTCTTTATTATCGATTATCGTGCCTTCCTTTTGAAATATATCAAAAATATCCATATCTCACCCGCTCTTTTCTATGAAAGCACTGCACAAGCCGCAGTCTGCTTAACCTGTCTTAATCAGTTCGGTATAAACCCCGTTCTTTGCGTACAACTCATCATGTGTTCCACGTTCAACGATTTTTCCTTTATCAAGGAGAATAATCTCATCGCAATCTCGAATGGTACTGAGGCGATGCGCTATAATCAGACAGGTACACCCCCGCCGTCTGATATTCTCATCGACTGCTTTTTCCATCAACGGATCGAGCGCACTTGTCGCCTCATCAAGGATTAGTATCGATGGATTTCGCAGTAGCGCTCTGGCAATTTCAATACGCTGCCTCTGCCCACCACTAAAATTCTTACCTTCTTCTTCCATTCTTAGATCATAACCGCCGGAACGGGCAGTAATGTCCTCATGAATACAGGCATCCTTTGCTGCACGGATAAGCTCCTCCTCCCCCACAGTCTCATCCCATAAGGAAATATTATCGCGAATACTTTCCCGAAATATTCTGATATCCTGGTCAACCATACACAGAGAATTGGTAATCACATACTGCTGCCACTCGGTTCGAGGCCGTCCATCCAGAAGTATTTCACCCGACCACGGCTGATAAATACCAGCCAATAGCTTTGCTACGGTTGATTTACCGCTGCCGGAACCGCCTACCAGTGCCACTCGATTGCCCGGCTTAAGCTTTAGGCTGAAAATCTCGATGAGTGGCGGATCCAGAGAACTATAACCAAAGGTAATGTCCTTAAGATCAACAAATCCCTCCAGTTTGTAGTCTTTCTCCTCCTGAACATCTGAGAGTTCTTCCGCCTTTGATATTTCGGTCTCTTTATTGTCAAAATCTATGGGATTTTTCATAACATCATCCAGTCGCTCGATTTCTCCTTCCACTTCCTGAAGCTCCGCTCCCAATCCGATGATCTCCTTCACCGGTGTCATAAAGCTTTCCATAAGACTTTGAAAGGCCACTAGCATACCAATTGTCATACTACCCCTGAGAATAAAATATGCACCCATAATCAGTACGACCGCATTGTTAATACCGTTAAGGAATACCGGAAGCACCCCCAAATACTGAGAGGATACACCAAGCTTTTGCTCTGAATTTAGAGCTTTTGCTTGATATCCTGACCATTTGGCAAAGAAATCAGATTCCGAGCCGGAGGCTTTTAATGTCTCAATAAGCTGTAAACCGTTCATGCCGGTAGCTATAAGCAGACCTCTGTCCTTTAACAACAAACTGTTACTATCCTTTCTATGATACGAGACCAGCTTAAGATAGAGAATATTGATAAGCGCGATAACTGCTCCTACTGTAGCTAATACGATATTGTAGCGTAGCATCAGCAGAAAATAAAAAATAATCAAAACTAAATTTAACAATGCTGATGCAAGCTTGCCGGACAGAAACTTTGCAACACGGTCATTACTCTGCATACGGGACGCAATATCCCCGACCACTCGTTGGTAGAAAAATACCGGTGGCAGCCTTAAGATATGCCATAAGAAGCGGCTTGAATTTGCGATTGCCAGTTTCATCTCCATCTTTAACAAAACATGTTTTTGCAGGAGGGTAAGTATCCCTCGAAATACGGCTGTTATTCCCATTCCCAACAGCAAGGGCATTACCCAGGAGGTTTTCCCGTCAAGAAGCACATCATCAACAAAGCTTCTTGTAAAGACAGGAAGTATCAATCCGGGAATGACCATTGCCAATCCCACCAGCACCACATACAGTAAGGCTGCTTTCAAGCCGGACAGCCGATTCAGTAAGGTTGCTGCTATGCTGCTTTTCTTCCCTTCCTTCCGAAACTCTGTCGTAGGCTTAAATGACATTGTCACTCCCGTAAAGGATTGATTGAATTCCTCCTCTGTTACACTGCGTCGTCCTGAAGCAGGATCATTAATATAGAATTTGCTTTTCCCAATACCTTCAAGAACCATAAAATGACTGAAATTCCAATGGATGATTAGAGGTAATTGCATTTCCTTCAATTGACTTGGTTCCTTGCGATATCCCTTCGCCTCCAGATCGTAATGTCTTGCTGCTTTTAATATATTACTTGCTTTACTGCCATCGCGGGAAACACCGCATTCCACTCTTACCTGCTCAAGTGGCACATATTTCCCGTAATATCTTAGAATCATGGTTAGTGAGGCTGCTCCGCATTCCGAGGCTTCCATCTGCAGAACAGTGGGAACCTTAACACGATACCTTCCCATCTCTACTGCACCCCTCTTTCCAGGCTGGGAATTACTTTCTCCAGTGGTCTTTCTCTACTGATTACAACTGCTCCCTGCACCAGCGTTCCACTGGAGATCGTAAAAGGTGGTCCGGAGGGAGAAGACCATTTAAAACCACTTACTGTATGAATATCTGTCGTTAAATCAATCTTAACCCGAACCGGTATACCCATCTCACTAAGCTTTGCAACCAGTTCCTGACTGCCAAGTGTCTGAAGCATACTCTGCTCCGTTGCCGGGTATTCGTCAACAGATATCACTCTCCCTATCATAAACCCAAATTCTTCTTTATTTACAATACTAGGTATAATCTGTGCCTCCATACCGGATCTGATCCTTCCGCTCTGCTCAGCTGTTACATATAATACCGCCTCTAACCTGACCGTAGAATCATACTGCTCCAGAATCGCAAGAGCGTCTCCCTGTTTAATGACACTTCCTTTCTGAATATTAAGCTCCATAATGCGTCCTGTTATCGGTGCAATAATTCTGGAGCGATAATCGAGCTCCTCCCTGAGCTGCTTTACCCTAGTCTGTGCCTCTGTAAATTCCTCTGCGCTTACATTATTCGCTGCTTCCATCGAACTGAGTGTATCAATCAAACTATTAATTTGCTCCACCAGCTCCGGTTGTGCAACTCTTGCAATGACATCCCCTTTATTCACCATGTCACCGTTTTCAAAACGAATATCCGTTACCTGCCCCATACTTTCGGAATTCAATGTATACACACCCGCATTATTTAATAGAATTCCGGTTCCCTCAATCTTCGTAATAATACTCCCCCTATAACCCCAGATCGCTGCACAGAATAAAATAAGACCGATAGCAACCAAAACTAGCCAGGCTTTGGGTGAGGTCAATCGAATTAACTGATCAAGCTGTTCCGGAGAGGAAAGCTTCTTTAATGATATTTCACGAAAGACAGTCCTTTTCATTCCAATCACCTTTCCAGACGGCTAAATGATCCGTCTATAAGTTGCTTAATCACTATTAAATCTCCTGCTTCGTCGCCGGTTTCGGTAAATTCATGCACTCCGCATACACCCGTCCATTTCCCGAGCTCACGCAGTTTCTCCGCAACCTCCTCACGATTATTATTCTCAGTATTCTGTAAGGCGGCCGCCAAGATATGAACGGCATCATAGCCAAGTGCCGCATAAGAATCGGGCTCCATCCCGTATTTATTAGCAAAATTGCGGGAAAAGCCTTTTGCCTGTTCGCTGGCAGCCGGGTCAAATACAGAACCAATCACGATGCTTGAATCCTGTTCTCCAATCAGGTTCGACAGCTGTGAGGAATCAAGTGCATTGCCTCCTATGAAAACTGTGTTAATCCCAATCTGTCCGGCATCATATATAAATTGCCCACCCTGGGATATTGCTGCCGCGACAAATATCCCATCATAGCCAAAGGCTCTCCACCTGTCCTTCAGACGGCTCAGCTCTTCTTCTCCGGCATACTCCGTAAAGCGATCAACTATGGTAATTCCATATCTTCGAAACTGATCCTCAACGGCATCCGCCAAACCCCTACCATAGGAATCATCGGAATAGTAAATTACAATCCGCTTATGATTCATGTCAGCCAGAAATTCTGCTAATTTTTCTGCCAGAACAGCATCACTTGGAATGATCCGGAAAATATTTTGTTGATCTTTTTCGGTTAATTCCGGCGCAGTAGATGCAGGAGAAAGCATCACAAGATTTGCTTCCTTATAGATTGCAGATGCAGGCACTGAGATATAGGAGCTTTTATGTCCAATCACTGCCATTACTGTCTCACTATCCGACATACTTTGTGCGACAGCCAAGCCCTTAGTCGTCTCAGAAGCATCATCCGACTTCAGTAGTCGGAGTCTCTGCCCCCTTATCCCACCCTTCTCATTGATTTCTTCCACTGCCATGTCGATACCTTCTTCGAACAAACTAGTGTCGGATGCAAAGGGCCAAGCCACCCCCAGTGTAATTTCCTCCGTTTTGTTCGATATCTGCACACAGCTTGAAAGACTTAAGGTTATTATGATAACCGGAATGATTTTGATGACGAGCTGATCTATTTTTTTTATCATAACCTCATCCTTTCCTATGTTAAAACCATTATTTTGCATAGCTTCTCATTACTGAGCCGTTGTACGATAATACGCAGTGAGCTAAAAAGTATTACATCATGATGTAATGAATTCATCAATCAAACGTATTAATTTACAATAGAAAGTACGTGTTGCGGAATTCTACAGACCCGAATGAAATATCATCCTGCTAAAAGCTTCATACGGAAGACAGACAGGTAATCGTTATCAAAAATATTATATAGAAAAGAGGATAAGAGAATGGATACAAAAGAGTTACTGCCCTTCCATCTGTTTCAATATAACGGTGAGCGTTATATGATCAATGTTGAAAAAATGCAGGCTGATACCATGGATCAACACTCCTATTCATATCTGGAGAAATTAGCAATTGACGGCTACATGGCAGAATTACCACCGGATATGCAGTCAAAGCTAGAACACTATGGACTTCTCCCGACAGAAGGTACTAAAAGTAGACAGGTCCTCTCACCAAAGCATACACCTATCACTTATATGTCCCTTCTCGTTACCCAAGACTGTAATCTACGCTGCATCTATTGTTATGAGGATAAGACCAAGGCCAGAATGGATGAGAAAACCGCCTTTCGGGCGGTGGACTGGTTAATCAGAAAATCGGAGAATATGCGGTCGATTCATATTGTTTTTTTTGGCGGTGAGCCTTTACTAAATTTTCCGTTAATGAAGGCAGTAGTTGAATATGCCAATGAAGCAGCGCACAAAGCCGGCAAACAGGCCACTTATTCCATTACAACCAATGGAACGCTATTGGATGATGAGAAAAATCAGTTTTTTCTGAAGCACCAAATCAAAGTGATGATCAGCTTTGACGGACGAAAGGAGCTTCAGGATGTACAACGGCCATTTGCCTCGGGCTCAGGCTCCTATGACCTAATCTTGCCCAAAATTCATGATCTGCTGAAGCTTATGCCCCAGACTTCATGTCATGCAGTTGTCATGGGAAACACTTCTCCTGAGAAGGTAAAGGATGCATTGCAGGAGCTTGGTTTTCAACAGGTATCCGTAGCAATGAATTCCCAATCTCTGTTTACTCTCGACAGTCAGAAGGATAAAGCATCGGACCGTGATATCCGGAGCATGATAAGCGCTCTGGAAGAGGAAGCGATAGTTTGGTACAATCGGATCATAGCTCGGGATACCGTTTCTATAAATAAATTGACCGGAAGGAGCTATCTGTACCTGGCTCTGCGTTGCCTTTTAAATCATTCAATGAGAATATTTTTCTGCGGTGCCGGGAGGAGTATGGCCGCTGTTGCCCCCTCTGGGGATATCTATTTATGCCATCGCTTTGTCGGGCTGGATGATTACCGTATCGGTAGCATCGATGAGCATGATCTTAACCTAGAGAGCTTTAGTCAAAGCCCGGTTGAGGCAAATGCTATCTGTAACCGCTGTTTTGCCCGTTACTACTGCGGTGGTGGCTGTAAGCATGATCATGTCTCCTCTCGTGGCTACATCGATCAACCCGAAGAAGGAATGTGTCAGCTAAAACAGAGGGAACTTGAGCTGGCTGCCACAGTAGTCAGCAGGTTATCTCACGAGGACCGTAACTGGCTAGTCAAAGAGAAAATCTTTCCACCTAAGCCCTGCCCCCTGGATTTCTGATAGAAGGGAAGCTGGAACAGAGCATCAACATTAACATAAGAAAAGGCTGCCACTCAATAGATTATCTGCTAAGTGGCAGCCTTTTCTTACATATCACTGACTAAAGAGAATATATCTGATTACAAGTCAATCAGGCATCTAACCGGAATTTCAATGATGCAGCCACCGGCAACAGCATCCAATTCCTTTTCATTCAACTCTGATCCGACTTCCTCAATCTCTTCCTTTGTAAAGGTATAGCCTGCCTGTACGACAAAATCCCTGCGAGCTGCCTTGTCCTCGAAGCTGTTCACCTTTTTGGCAAATGCCTCGTCAGTCTTAATTCTTTCCAGATACGCTTTTGCTAAATCAATACTCATGGGTGATCCTCCTTATAATAATTAATTTTGTGCATCTATGATACACTTAAATGTTTACGATGCTTAATACGTAACTGCTCCCTATGTATTACATATTAATTTCATTTTTTCGAAACATGCAATCCGAAGTACAGCTTTGAAACGGGCAATTCGAATATAATCCGCAAGAAGCCTTCCACCCTATCTCCGGTGAACCGGCTGACGCCATGGATAGTTCCTCATCCAAAAGCTCATCCTCATCCTTTAAAAGGTAATCCGTCGATAATCCTTTGTCTTTCTTACCCTGTGACAATATGATACTGATAAGCTGGCTTCTTAAGTGGTCCCTGACCTTGCTCCTTATACTAAAATCAACTTCAATCAACTTCTTTGCTGTGATTAGTAGCTCTCCGATTTCATCATCACGGATGATCCCGGGCACTTGATCTCCTGCCAGGATTTTGTCAAGATACTCGAGATACCACTCTGCTTTGGTTTTCTCAGTCATCCATATTTACCCCCTGATGCTCCATAAAATTCCGCATGCGCCGCATAGTCCTAAACAGGATAACTCCGATATTATTTTCGCTTAAGCCGGTAACTTTCGCTATTTCACGATTGGTCATGCCGCTCCAGAATTTTAAGGCGATGAGATCTCTTTCCCTATCGGTTAAAAACGTCAATGCCCTTTTCAACTGCTGCCTGACCTCATTATATTCAGCTATGTCTACCGGGCTTAAACCGGGAGCCACAATATCTTCTATCGTCTCCAGAGGAGTATGGATATTGCGTTCCCGCCTGCGGTAATAATCGGTTACCGCATTACGGGCGATGCTGAAAACCCACGCAAAAAGCGGTGCTTTATCCGCAGAATAAAAACTGCGCTTCTCAAAAAGCTTATAAAAAATCATACTGGTTAAATCGTCCGCATCACTATAATTACTAACCCGATAGCAAACATAGTTGTAGATCCTCGGAAAATATTCATTATAAAATTCAGTAAAATCAAAATCAGATTTATATGTAGTGTCAGTAAACGTCTGCTCTTGCAACTGTATCGGCATGATTATCCCCACTTCCCCCTGACAGCACCACCTGCACTTCCCCTTATCGGGAGCACTATGGCAGAGAAACTGCTGTCGATTCGGTATAGCACTTAATAAATTGACATTTTTCTTACTGTTATGATTAATTCTAGCATCATAACAAATGTTTCAACAATGTACGCAGGGACAGTTTAAAAAAAATAAAAGTACAGTCTTTTTAATAAAAGACTGTACTTTTAGACAGTTTACATTAGCCTATTGAATACTCTTAGCGGTAGCTCAATAAGCACTATTCATTACGTATTAACCCTTTCTGGGCAGCATACAAAATCGCTTGTGATTTATTCTCCAGATGCAACATATCCAGTAATCTGCTTATGTGGTACTTAATCGTGCGCTCGCTAAGCCCCAATCTTTCACCGACTTCTTTATAGGTTGCACCTTGTGCAATCAGCTCCAATACCTCAATCTGCCGCTCGGTTAGTTCAGACTTCTCTGTTTTACACTTGTTCTGTGTTAAGCAATCGTTTATTCCTTTGCCTCGTTTGAATTCCATTACCAATTTGGTGGCCAAACCCTGAGACAACGGCATTTCACCCTTCTCAACGGACTCTAGATATTCCACCAGCTTTTTCGCATCGGTATCCTTAAGCAGATAACCGGAAGCACCATATTTGATTGCATTGAATAAATCCTCATCGTCATCCGAGGTGGTAAGCATAACCAGTTTAATCTCCGGAAGCTCTTCATGAATCCGTTTTACCGCTTCCAGACCGTTACAGCCCGGCATTTTGATATCCATTAGTATAATATCCGGCTTTAACTTATGAGCCATTACGGCTGCTTCATTACCATTCCTAGCCCTTCCTACTACTTCAACACCGAAGGTTTCTAATAAATACTGAAGACCCTCTAAAAACAAAGAGTGATCATCCACCAGCATTACTTTCATATTCATTCGTATCATCTTCCCCCTTCCTGGGCACATATAACGTAACCTTGCTCCCCTTATCCGGTACGGATTCGATTGTAATATATCCGCCGATTAATGCTGCCCTCTCCTTCATAATATCCAAGCCGAATTTGTTCTTTACCGAGTCATCTTTATGAACTGCATGGAAACCCTTGCCGTCGTCAGCAATCGAGACGGTCATCTGCTTATCCTCTACTTGAAATGAGATGATAACCTCATGTGCCTGTGCATGTTTTCTGATGTTATTCATAGCCTCACGTATTATATTTTGAATGTTTACCTTAACGGACATATTAAATTCTTTCTCTATTGAATCCTCCAAAATATCCAGCTTTACCTTCAAGCCAGTCTGCTGCTCAAAATTCATAATATCATTTTTTAAGGAGGTGATAAAATCTCTCTCCGTGATCACCGATGTTCTGACACTGGAGATATACTCTCTTATCTCTGCATGCATATTCTGTGTGACCTTAATTAATCGATCCAGTTTATCATACACAAGATCGATTCCCTCATTTACCAGCTCCTGACGGATCGCCTGGGCTTGCAAATTAATAAATCCCAGCACCTGTCCCAGATTGTCATGCAAATCTCTGCTTATTCTTTCTCTTTCATCAATGACTGCCAATTGCCATTGCTGCTTTAGAAACTCCTGTTGCGCCTGCTTTTTCTCTGTTATATCATGAAGTACTGCCAGACGACCTATGTAATAATCCTTTTTATCATATAGAGGAATAAGTAATATTTCAAAAACTCTTGTCTCTTTCTCCCCTGTTATGGAAAAATCGGTATGAGAGGCTCTTCCATCTTTTATGATACGGACTAACTCCGGTATTGCCATACATACCTCATCAATTGACAATAGATAATATTTTTGTACCGAGATACCTATAATTCTTTTGAATGCCGGATTCATATCCAGTATCCTGTCCCGTATATCCAATACCATAACTCCTGCATCCATGGCTTCAATTATGGCTGTCCGTGCCAAAGGAACCAGTTCAAACATCCTGTTGTGGAAGATAGACCACAGCATCATAACACCTGCCGGACCGAAAAACAAAGGCGTGATATCATACTGTAATGGACTGATTCCGATAATGTAGATAAGGTTCGGAATTATGATAAAGCTTGTTCCAATGAGTAGATAGCTTGCTTGCTTTTTATAAACTGATCTCTTCGCTAATGCTGTACGTAATAATACAGCAACAGCCCACAGGTTCAGACAGTGGGAATATGCTGCATGAATATAGAACCAACCTCCGTACTTTTTTGCTATCACATAAAACGCCCCGCTATACGCCAAATGGACATCATACCGAATCAGACCGTGCAACTGATTAGTCCAGACCAAAATAAGCGAAATGCAGGGCAAAACAAAGAGCCATTTTAATTTATTCTTATGTTCTTTATAGCTGTGACCGGTCGCTTCCATGCAAAGGATAAGTAGGGAAACCGGGGAGAAGCAATATGCAATATACTGCATATTAGCCCAAAACAGCTTAACCGATAAATCTACAGCCGCCATTTCCAGAGCATTGGGAATAGACCAGAAGGTGACAATAAACATGCTTAGAGCAAAAAACTCTACGCCTTGTGCTTTTCTACGTTTTATCTGCGCAAAGATACCCAACGATAAAGTGAGTAAGCCTGAAATCGACAAAGGCCATATGATCGGAATATATTGATAATTCATACGTTTCTCCTATATTTCAACGCTAATCTTATAATCTCATTCTCATCTTACCATATCATCCATATTGTGACAATCGTATTCCATCAATAAGGTTACTACCTTAGATCGTTCTGCATTTTCCTTCGAAATATTGAAGGATAGAAATAATAACGAATGGCATAGTATATCCGCTGAGGAAATCTACGGCATTCATCGGGCCGCTTCTTCCATAAAAAGGGAGTGCCCCAAACATGCAGCACTCCCTGTCATTTCATGATAGTAAAGGTATTCCTACTTGCGCTCCTCATTGATTAAATGTTCCTTTAAGAACTAATTCACCCGAATCAACTTATTCATATCCTCGGCCATTCCCTGCAGCGTTTCTGCACTTCCTGCAAGCTCTTCGCTGGTCGCCAGATTTTGATGGATGGAATGAAAGACGGTATTAAAGCTGTCAATGGTGTTGTTCGTTGATTCTGTAAGCTTCGAATTCAAATCCACTGTATTCTGGGTCTCATGTAACATGGTTTCGATTAGGTGACTTATCTCATTAATATTCTTGCCTGATTCCTTGAGATCTGCTATCATATCGGTTACATTCACAACCGTATCACGCAAGATATCATTACCATGAATAACCTTCAGAGTATTCACGCTCATCAGCTCCTTAACCTCATTTACCCTCTTTTTTAGGTCCTGAGTGATTGAGGCTACATCATTCAAGGATTTATTCGTATTATCCGCAAGCTTTCTGATCTCATCTGCCACCACGGCAAAGCCCTTTCCTCCTGCACCTGCTCTTGCAGCTTCAATCGACGCATTTAGAGAAAGCAAATTCGTCTGGTCAGATATCTGACGTATGATTTCGAACATTGCATCTATCTGATCTGACTTCTCTTCCAAAACATAAGTTGCTTCTAAGGTATTCTCGATATCTCCTTTAATCTCGGTAATAATCGATAATGCTTCCATTAAGGCATTTTCGTTACGGTTTGAAAGATCCGTTAATTTTTCGGATTTGCATTCCGTATCCTTTACCTTACCCGCTATTGTCTGATTCGTATATAAGAGCTTCTGTAAGCTTCTATTATTATCATCAATATAATGTAGCATCGTATCTGCTTCTTTGGAAGCCTCCTGACTAGTACTTGCAATCTCCTCAATCGAGACGCTTTCCTCCGTTGCTATCTCTGATAAGCTTTCGCTGGATATCAGCAGGGACTGAGAATACTCCTCTACCTTATTAAATAATAGGATATTATTTTCATTATGTTGTTTCAGCTCATCCTCATTCAGTTCAATCGTTTTGAGAATTCTAGAGGAGAAGAAGGTTAATAGCGTGATTCCGAAGGATATTAAACTGATGACCACCACTCTTAAAATCAGCTCTCTAATCAAGTGATCGGATTCCGGAAGACTCTCCGGATTCAATACAAATATTATAACCTGCGATAGCAGTCCAAGTGCAACAAATGCTATATTCAATCTATTATCGAGAAATAATGCAGCAAGAATAATAAAATAGAACACACACGCCCATAGCTCCTTCGAGGGTATCATTAATCCCATATATAAATAATTAACATACGAAAAAGCTAATATGATAGTCTTTAGCGCTTTGAATGATCCCGTGATATGGTCGGTATCCCTGGTTGTCACATTGTACATGACCTTAAAGGTTATAAGCTCTATTACCATAATGATGGCCAATGTAATCAGAGAGGACCATTGAATTTCCTCGAGTAAGCCTATCAGCTTTAAGAAAATAAATAAGGTTCCTGCTAAGCCTGCACTGATGGAATAGATAATTAGTACGAATTTTAAGGTATCAAATTGGTATTTTATAATAGTACTTCTTTCGTCTTTCATGTGGTCCTCCTCACATTGTATATTCTACCATTTATATAGTAAAGCAGTCATCGTGTAGCCTGATGCTACGGAACAGAATATACTAAGATCATCCTTCTCAAATTGCTCCTGACTCAGCCTGGCATCCAACGCCATGATAGGGCTTGTACAACCCGAATAGCCATATTGGTCCCCTATGTAGGTTGCTTTCTCCATTCCAACTCCCAGTCTGTCCATGGTCAACTCTAGATCCGTATAGGAGAACTGCGACATAAAATAATGAGTGGTATCCTCCGGTGTATAATTGTAATCAGATAATAGCTTGGTAATAAGCTCCGACCAACGGTCTGACAAGAAACTGAAGTCAAAGGGTTTCCATAACATCTTCCGATCTTCATTGCTGACTTCACTGTCTGAGATTCTTGATATACCACAGGCCGGCATGGTAATGGACCAATAATACTGATCGTCAGTGAACATCCTCGATCCGAGAAGACCTCTGCTCTCCTCCTCCACTTTTCTCTCCAGAATGATAGCGGCTGCTCCATCACCTGTACAGCCATAAGCAACCATATCATCTTCTCTTGCCTGAGTACTGATTAGCAGGGCTCCAACGATTAGCACTTTATCAAACTTATCATCTGTTTTCAGGTATCTTGCAGCCGTATCCATCGCAGTCAGCATACCGATACAGTTGGCATTGATGTCAAATACTGCATGTGCATTGATTGCCTGAAGCTGATTCTTGATTAACAGTGCACAGCAGGGCGATAAGTATTCCGGAGTATCGGACACGGAGATTATCATATCAATATCCTCCGGCTTAAGTCCCGTATTACTGAGAGCCTGATTGGCAGCTTTGACTGCCATGGATAAACTGGTTTCATCCTCATTGGCCAAGGTTCGCGTCTCCCTACCGAGCTTTTTGAACAACTGTGCCGCATGATCCTCAACCTGATACCTTCTAAAATGATCAATATAAAATTGGTTTTCCAATTTCCTTTGCGGATGATAGGATCCGACCCCTACAATGTGTACATTCTTATACATATTTCCTCCTTAATAAGTTCTCCAGAATAGAAGCTTGCCCTGGTTCTTACACCAGAGACATTTACTTAGCAGCCTGGCAGTCTTGGGATAATCATACCTGTAGATCCATAGCTTTGCGTCCTTACCTTTCGGTAAGTTTGCCTTGTCTTAGGTAATATGTAATTTTATTGAAATTCATTAAAATTATAACATTAATTGTCAAAAATACAATATACTTACCCGGTCATGCCAATAATTTTCCAAATACGAGGGGTTCTTGGTAATTCCTGGGTATCCCATTATCACAATACACATGTCTTCCTCACGAAGACATATAACGAAATACTGTTCGTCTGACAAAGAATTTTAGTTGCAAAAACTGGATTTTTGATTTATGATTATAGTAAAGGATCAATCACTTTGGATACTTAGCCTATGAATGAATCAATACTAATTATGTAAAGGAGACTGCTTATGAGCGAGAATGATACCAAGACAATGTGGGCTCTGGTAAAGGAAAAAGCAGAACCCGGATTATGGATGAAGCGTGTTCCTGTTCCATCAACCGGTAAAAACGAAGTAAAAATTAAGATTCACAAGACCTCCATCTGTGGAACCGATGTACACATCTATAACTGGGATGAATGGTCCAGGAAGACCATACCTGTTCCGATGACCATCGGACATGAATTCGTCGGCGAGATTATAGAAGTAGGAGATAATGTAGAAGGCTATGAGATCGGAGAACTGGTCTCCGGTGAAGGACATATCGTCTGCGGTAAGTGCCGTAATTGTCTGGCGGGACATCGTCACCTTTGCAAGGATACCCAGGGTGTAGGTGTTAACCGTAATGGTGCTTTTGCCGAATACCTTGTGATCCCCAGCACGAATGTCTGGCGCTGCGATCCTTCCATCCGTGAAGAGCTCTTCTCCTGCTTCGATCCGCTGGGTAATGCAGTTCATACTGCCCTGTCCTTTGATATGGTCGGGGAAGATGTGCTGATAACGGGCGCAGGACCGATCGGTGCAATGGCCGCAGCTGTCTGCCGCCACGTAGGTGCAAGACATGTTGTAATAACCGATGTCAATGAGTATCGCCTGGAGCTCGCCAAAAAACTGGGCGCAAACTGCATCATCAATGTATCCAAGGAAAAGGTATCCGATGTAATGAAAACACTCGGTATGCGGGAAGGCTTTGATGTCGGTCTCGAGATGTCAGGTAGTCCGGCCGGGTTCAATGATATGGTTAACAATATGAAGCACGGCGGAAAGATTGCTCTCCTTGGATTACAAAAAGAAGGCACCATAATCGACTGGAATAAAGTGATATTTAACGGACTAACCATTAAAGGTATCTATGGCAGAGAAATGTATGAGACCTGGTATAAGATGTCGACCATGCTGCAAAGTGGATTAAATATAGATGATATAATAACACACCGCTTTGACGTTAAGGATTATGAGAAAGGCTTTGAAGTAATGAGATCCGGTTATTCCGGTAAAGTAATTTTAGATTGGAATCATATCAACGATTAACAGGGCGATAGAAAAGTATGCTGTAAGAAAGGATTGGATCAAGCAATGGAACGGAAAGACGATATTTTGAACCTTTATGTAACGGAGCTTCAAGCGATTAAGGAAGCCGGTCTGTTCAAAGGAGAAAGCCCCATTACCTCAGCTCAGGGTTCTAAGGTGACCTTGGCAGACGGGCGAACTGTGATCAACATGTGTGCAAATAATTATTTGGGACTTGCAAATAACCCCCGAATTATTGAGGCTGCGAAGAATTCCTATGACGAGCGGGGTTATGGACTTTCCTCCGTTCGCTTTATCTGCGGAACTCAGGACATTCACAAGGATTTAGAGAAGACGATCAGCCGCTTTCTTGGCACTGAGGATACCATATTATATTCCTCCTGCTTTGATGCAAACGGTGGCTTATTCGAGACTATTCTTACCGAAGCAGATGCCATAATCAGTGATGAATTAAATCATGCCAGCATTATAGACGGAGTACGTCTGTGCAAGGCGAAACGGTACCGTTATAAGAATAATAATATGGAAGACCTACGCGCTCAGCTTCAGGCTGCGGATGCTGCAGGTGCCAGAATTAAGTTGATCGCTACCGACGGCGTTTTCTCTATGGATGGAATTATCGCAGACTTAAAAAGTATCTGTGATCTCGCCGATGAATTCCATGCCCTTGTAATGGTGGATGACAGTCATGCGGTAGGCTTCGTAGGAAAGACCGGTCGCGGAAGCGCCGAATACTGCGGAGTTACAGGCCGTGTCGATATTATTACCGGCACTCTTGGTAAAGCTCTGGGCGGAGCTTCCGGTGGGTATACCAGCGGCAGAAAAGAGATTATTGATCTGCTTCGTCAAAGAAGTCGTCCTTATCTCTTCTCCAATACCTTAGCTCCTTCCATTGTCAGTGCCAGCCTTGAAGTATTTGCCATGCTGGATAGTGACACCTCGTTACGGGACCGGCTGGAGGCTACCACTACCTATTATCGAGGACTCTTAACAGAGGCCGGTTTCGATATCGTAAAGGGTGTCCATCCCATCGTACCGATTATGCTGTATGATGAAAAGGCTGCCGTTGAAATGGCAAGGCGTATGATGGAAAAGGGAGTTTATGTGGTTGCCTTCTCCTATCCTGTTGTACCCAAGGGAAAAGCCCGCATCAGGACTCAGGTATCGGCTGCTCATACCACAGAAGAGATCGATTATATTGTTAAATGCTTTAAAGAGGTTAAGGAAGCGATGAATATTTAGTACACCTATTCTATCTCGGCTTTACGACAAGCATTATATGAAATCTGATAAAAAACACTATGATTTCTCATTAAAAAACACCATGAGAAATCATAGTGTTTTTTCACATTATAAAACCTCATAGAAACCTCATATTTTATGAGTGCATCAGCGTCTATAAAGCTTTGCGACGATGCCATAAAGACAGTATCAGCAATCCGCTCCAAGCTTGGTGCTGCTCAAAACCGCTTAGAACACACTATAGCGAACCTGGATAATACCGCTGAGAATCTGCAAAGTTCTGAAAGCATAATTCGCGATACTGATATCGCTAAGGCAATGGTCGAATATGTGAAAGCAAGTATCTTAGAACAGATTGGGCAGGCAATGCTATCTCAAACAAATAAGGTAAGGATAACAGCATTCCATAATGCATATTATCCTTACCTTAGCTATTTATTGATATTCTACGACTGGCTCTTTCTCTCTTCTTACATCTTAAACTTTGATATGGATTTTTGCATGTCTTCTGCTAATCCGGACAGGCTCTCACTGGAGTTTGCAATCTCATTCATGGATGAGGTTTGCTCTTCAATCGACGCGGTAGCCTCCTGCGTACCTGCTGCATTCTCCTCAGAGATAGCAGACAGATTCTGAATAATACCTACGATTTCATCCTTTTTGTTACCCATTTCCTTGCTTTGCTGATTCAGATAGTGAATTAATTTCTTTAGGTTTTCAATTGCTGCTGCGATACCCTCGAATTTCGTATTGGTAAAGTCAACACTGCTAGTCTGCTCTTTGAGGTTCTCACCGACCTCTGACATTGCTTGTACTGCATATTGACTCTTTCCGGTCAGCTCCTCAATATCCTTTATGATCTCTCCGGCAAAACGATTGGTCTGCTCTGCCAGCTTTCTTATTTCATCGGCCACTACTGCAAAGCCCTTTCCCTGCTCTCCGGCTCTTGCCGCCTCAATTGCTGCATTCAAGGCTAACAGATTCGTCTGACTGGCGATATTTAATATCATCTGGCTGGCATTATCAATCTTATTTGCACTTTCGTTTGTTTCCAGGATGACATTACGTATCTCTGTCGCTGTCTTATTCGTGATATCAGTCTTCTGTATCAAGACAGTAAGAACATCAAGGCCTTCGCTCTTTTGTCTCTCCACTTCATCGGCCAGTCCGTTCAATTCTACAATAAGCTTCTGATCCTTCTCAATCAAGTCACCTAAGAGTTCGATTTCACCAGCACCCTTTTCGGTATCACTCGCCTGATCAGCAGCTCCCATAGCAATATCCTGTACTGCACTGGCTACTTCGTTTGCACTTTCTGCCGCTTGCTGAGTTGTTGCAGTAAGCTCCTCTGAGGCTGCCGCTATATGCTCAGCCGATTGAGCGATACTCTCAATCAAAGTTCTTAAGTTATCCTGAAGGACCAGGGTTGCATTAGCCATGATCCCTATTTCATCCGCTCGATTGAGGTACTTATTTGCTTTGTCATTATTCTCAGTAGTCATATCATATTGGGACATGCTGTTTAATAAATCAACCACATGGGTGATGGGCTTCGATATTGATCTGCCAAGAAGAAAAGCAATCACTACACCGGCAGCAATGAATATCACCGAGAACACAACTAATAATAAAGTCATTTTATTGATCTCACTGGTAATCTGATTCTTAGGCGCCTTCAGGGCTAATACCCAGTCTGTATTCGGTATCATGGTAAGAGATGCTACGAACTCTACACCCCTCAGGTTGTAGCGTATATTTCCTTCCTTTCTAACCCTGAATCCATCGAATTTGATACCAAAGTCTTTAAACTCTCCATTTTCCTCAATATCTTTAATTACATTTCTTTGCTCCATTACGATCGTTTTATCATCGTGAGCATAAAATGTTCCGTCATTTCCAAGAATGAAGGCACTACCCTCTTCTCCGAAGGTCATACTATAGATGATTTCATTTAAAGCTGAACCATCTCTTCGTCCAATGAGTGCACCAATAATCTCATCGCCTGATTTAATTGGTGATGCATACATAATAACGGTACTATTGGTTACTTTACTGACCAATACATCAGAAAAGCATGCTTGACCCAATAACGCTTTTTGTATATATTCTCGCTCGCTCAGATCCGCTTCCTCTCCACCGATTGCATACCTTGCAATACCTTCCGGGTTAACCACAGCCATATCAAGATATCCCAGTTCTTCGGCTTCTTTCGCCAGGATTTCCAACTGCTCCTCCAATGGCAGACCGCTAATTCGATTAGCAACCTGCCTCAATACCTCGGTTCGCAGCTGCAAACGGGCGTTTACATAATTCGCTCCCTGGATCGAGGCTTCCTTCAGTCCGTCTTCCACTTCATGAAAAGCCGTATTATGGCCTAATACAATTGATATTGTACCTAAACCACCAGTAACTAATAAAACAAGTACTCCGACAAATAGCGCAATTCTATTTGACAATTTCATATCCGTTTTCTCCTTTTTTTAATATGTATCACATTGCTCTAAACTTTTTGCTATGAATAATAACATAAAACGCATGATGTAATAAACAGGTGAGGTATCGCAAAGATGTTATGCTAAGATGTTGTACAAAATCAAGATTCGTATTTGGGGAATTAACTACTGAAGGCTGTTTTGATCACAAAAAAAGAGCTGTGGTATACTTACCCACAGCAATAGACAGAAACCGTATTTCCGCTTTTCTTGCCTTGGCAACTGGACGATCATAGTTAACACCTTAGATTCACAGCTTTGCGTCCTTACTTTTCAGTAAGTTTGCTATTATCAACAACATTTAGCATTATATTATAAATTTCTGGCAGAATCAAGTAAATATTTGAAAATTTTTTTAGTTTGTTTCAACCTCTCATTACCAATATAAATCCCGGTCAAACAGCCCCCATTTAGTTAATTTTTGTTGTTTCAGGTACCGTTCTATGCTATACTCGTCCTATTCGCCAGAAGCATTACAAGCTTGCAAAAAGTACAGGGAGGGTCAGATTTTGAAATATACTAACGTGAGAAAGGCTACCTTTCTTCAGCGGCCGAATCGTTTTATCGCTCATGTCCTCGTGGATGGCAAGGAAGAAATCGCCCATGTTAAGAATACAGGACGCTGCAGAGAAATCCTACAGGAGGGTACAGAGGTTATCATAGAGGAAGCTTCTAATAAAGAACGTAAGACAAAGTATTCTCTAATTGCAGCTTACAAGGGATATGTTTTAATTAATATAGATTCCCAAATTCCGAATTCAGTAGTTTTTGAAGGTATAAAAGACAACCTCATTAAGGAGCTTCCTACGGTAACGAAGCTCGCCAGAGAGGTTGTCTATGGTAATTCCCGATTTGATCTATACTTTGAAGCAGGGGATCAAAAAGGGTTTATAGAAGTCAAAGGAGTAACTCTTGAAGCAGACGGTGTAGCGATGTTTCCTGACGCTCCCACACAACGGGGTACGAAGCATATCTATGAGATGATAAAGGCCGTTGAGGAAGGCTATTCCGGTTATATCTTCTTCCTGATTCAGATGAAGGGTGTCAACTATTTCACACCGAACAGAATAAGAGATCCCGAATTAGCAGAGGCACTATCCATCGCTAAGGAAAAAGGAGTATCGGTTCTAGCATATGACTCTGTAGTGACGAAGGACGGTATCATTCTTGGTGCACCGGTTAGAATACAATTATAAGGGCTATTGAAATCTGGTCCAAATGACGGAAGAATCAATATTCTTCAGATCCGGTGAACAGGTCCTTGCCATAGCTCCGGCCAGCTCCTCTGTGATCTCCTGAAGCCTCTTTTGTACTCCGGCAGCTCCTTCTGCGTTCAGATGAGTCATCAGCTCACGCCCTACCGAGACTGCAGTCGCTCCCAGTGCTAGTGCCTTAAAGACATCCATTCCGTTTGAAACTCCGCAATCTACAAAAATAGGAATACTGTTATTCACAAGCTTAGCAATCTTCGGTAATATCATCAGTGGTGGGATTGCATAGCTTTGTATTCCATGATGATGTGAGATAACCATACCTTTCACCCCTGCCTCAAGGCATTTATCGGCATCGCGTTCACTCAGAACTCCTTTAATAATAAACGGCAGCTTCGTAGCCTTTACAAAATCTTTCATCTCATCCAGTGTCTTCCCTGTCATCGGAAGACCCAATACCGTATCATATTGACCTCTGCTATTGAAGGCATGATCGATATCCATTCCTACTGCAATGCATCCACATTGCTCTGCATGCTCCAGTTTACGATAGATATTCTTATTATCTGCATGGGGTTTGATAATTTTTATCGTCTTCGCCCCAGTCGCTGTAATTGCCTCCAGTTCAGACTCTTCTCCCATTCCGGTCCACATCACCGCATTTGCTGCAGCTGCTCCCCTTGCCATCTCCGACATACCACCGGGATGACAACTATTCAGATGAGATAGCGCCGCCGTCATCACCGGAGTAGCAAAGGTTTCACCATATAATTCAAGAGTTGTGGTCGGGATTACGGAATCTATATGGCGCATTTCAATCAACAGCGAATCAAAATACTCGCGGGTAATCTGATTGGCATCTGCCGGATTCATATTTTGAGATATATTCTGCCTCATAAGGTCCTCCTGTTAGTTCACTTTTCTAATCCATAGTTTACCTCAAACCAATCCGGGTATCCAATGGGTTATATTATATTTCTCATGGTCATTCTATTCCCTTTAATGACTAGATTACTGCATCATTCTTGAACGTTCTTATTGTTTTAGGAAATAATTCTGAAGATCCTCAAAATAGGTTGCCAGAACTTCCCGGTTCAAACTGTAGAACACCTTATTTGCATTGACCTCAGCCTTTAACAAGCCTTCCTTTAATAATGAATTCACATGATAAGAGATCGTAGCCGTTGACAGCTGTAATTCATTGGCCAACTCTTTCCCATAGAAAGGCTTCTGACCTGCCAGCTCCAGGATATCTACTTTGCTCTTATCACTTAACAGCTTGCCGATATTAACAATATCTTCTTTCTTGATACTCTTGCCGGTAAGGATGAAATTCTCATTCATCATAATTCCGATTCGAAGGACTTCCTGCTTGGAGGAATCCTCTGCATCCATGGACAAGGCTACGCAGAAAGGCTGAAATATGTGAGGAACAAGGATTGTACCAGCAGAACGTCTTTCCCAAGAGATATTCAGCTTCTCTTTAATGGTTTCGATAATATCGTTCTCTTTCTGAAAATCACTCCAATATTCATAAAAGTCCTCCTCAAGCTTACGAATGGAAGGCTGATGTCTACTGACAATCAGTTCAATCGTCTCTGCTAGTAAGCTGTGAACTTCATTATAAAAGACTTCCTGATGATTAAATATCTTTATAATCTCCCATTTCACTTCATTTTCGAAGGAGGAACTCTCGAGAAAAGCAATAAGATCAGTAAGATTACTTAACTTCTCCTTTGATGTATTGAGATATTCCTCCGCATCGATTAAGCCTGCATAGCTCTGAACCTTTTTTTCCTCCCCCATGGCTCCGAGGGCCTGTGCATAAGGTACAAGCTGTTTATTATAATCATGGAAATTCCAGAGGATCGATAAAGCTGCGTAGGTCATGAATTCGACATTCCGCTCTTTAAAAAGATATTCGATACGTTCTTTTCTGTCTGAAAAGTGCGATTTCACATCAGCATAAATGGAATGAATGATGTGGTATCTCTCGTTATACTCCTCGATATTATTCTGATGTAAATCAGCATATCTATCAAAGGTTTCCTTCATGTCATCCTTATTGATATAATAATATAGGAGCACAAAGGCTTCATCTACCAGATTAGCTCGCTGTAATATCTTCAACTTCTTCTCCACTTGTATTATCCTCCACTTCATCCCGATTCATAGCAACAAACCGTTTCTTCCTGCATAGTACGGCGCTTACTATGATATCAATTATACCTGCTATTAAGAATAATACTACAGTTGGGGTGAAACCTGCAAGTATACTTACCAGAAAAGATACAACCGGTATTGCCGCCACACAACAGGCACTGAATATCGCAGATATCCGTGCGATATATTCTCCTTGAATATTTCTAATAAATTCAACATTACAGAAGGTTGAAAGTAAGGCTACGGCTGCTCCTACGACGAAGGAGGTTATTGATACCAGGATATATATCAGTATCTCGGAGGTAATAAAACTTCCTGTAATTACAAATGTAAGATAATAAACTCCGATGGAATATGCACTAAAGGATGCTATCTCTCGTTTACTCAGTTTATTGCTGATATAAGGATAGCTGGCTGCACCGACAATCATTCCGATGCTTATTGCAAATCCCAGAACCGATAGCATTATCTCATTTACCTTAAGTACCTCACTGATCAAGGGAGCCTGCAAACTGTTAAGCGGAACCAGCACGGCGTTTAGGAATACCGCCAGTAGTACAAAATACCGCAGATTGGAATCGTTCTTCAGATAGGTGAAGCCTCCCTTTAAGCTGTGAAGGTATTCCTTGGTATTAATCCTTCCTCTTGCCAATTTCTCTTCCTTCACTCTTAACGTCATAATAATGATTGCTGACAGGAAAAAGGTCGCCATATCAATATAGATTGCTGTTGACAACGAAAACATTGAGATGATCACACCTGCCGCACCCAGACCAACCAGCTCCATCACACTACAGGCACTGGAGCTTAAGGAAAGTCCAAAAGAGTAATACTTTTTATCCAGGAGCTTCGGCAATAACGAGGATGAAGCAGGCCCTCTGAAGGCTTCTGCACTTGAGATGATTATCGTTGCCGCGAGCAACAGCCATTGATTTAAGAAGCCGAATAAAAATCCGGTCGCAATAAAGCCAACACAGAGACCTCGAATGATATCGGTTACTATCATGATATGTTTTTTATTCTTTCCCTCAATTGCCGCTCCGGCAAAGGGTTGCAAAAAAATCGTAGGTATTCGGTTCACCCCAAAAATAATTGCCGACCAGGCTGCACTCTGCGTAAGCTGATATACCAGCCAGGTCAGAGCTATACTGTCAATCGAATCTCCAAAACGATTGATCACAGCTGCTATGATTGTTTTCATATACTCCTTCTGTCTTAGTATCTGTCTGTATCCTACCTTTTTTTCCTCTTCCATAATAATCCCCTTTCAATGTTAAGAATAAGTTCTTTCCATATATTTCTTGTTAGATACAAATCTAACATATTGTTCTATATTTGTCAATTATTTTGTTAGATAATCTTCTAATATAATGTACAAACTCATCTAACATTATATATTTCTCCCATTAGCTACCCCTGTAACTACCGATCTCCTTCCCATTACGCTATAGAAAATGCACCTGCGACATTAGTTATTTCTCTAATGTCGCAGGTGCATATAATAATACTATTTCAGATATCAACCTGTTTTCGGTGTCGAACGATTTAAAAACTTCATTATAATCGAAGTGATAATGTTAGAATGAATCTGTATTCAACAGAGCCTGTACTGAGCGAAAGCTCCACATAAGCTAATCGATTGCTGCTTTATCTAACGACCATCTGGCAAACAGCTTGATCTGTCCGACCTCCTTAACGATCGTATCCTCTTTAATCGGTTCTGCATTATAGTTAGTATAATCCTTGAATTTATACCAACCGTCAAAGATGCAATTCTCCTTCTCAGGCTCCGGTAGTTCGCCGTAAGTCAAACCATTCGATACTTCTTTCTCATAGGCTTCTCCGTTAAAAGCAACAAATATGACCTTAACGGTTTTCTCTGTCCACCTGGCATACAGTGTAGTTGGTGATGACTCCGTAAAGATTGACTTTGTTGTAATCTTATTCCCACCGGAAGCAGACGTATACCAACCGGCAAATTTATAGTTTTCTTTTGTAGGCGTAGGCAGCTGGTTATAATATTTGGATCCATAATAAACCTTTACGGTTTTGCTGTTTAGAATCCCCTCGTCCGTCTCTAGCGTAATCTCAGTTTGTTCTCCTCGCCATCTTGCGTATAAAGTATGATTAAGAGGCTTCACTACCTTTGTTGTCTCCGTAATCTTAATACCCCCGCTGATGTAGGTATACCAGCCGACAAACTCATAATTATCTCTGGAGGCTACGGGAAGAGGTCCATAGGTATCTCCAAACATAGCCTGCATATCATAGACATCTGAAGTACCACCATTCGCATCAAAGGTGACTGTTATCATATTACCGGCCACTTGGGAGGCATAGGTATGTACCGGAAAGTTCAGTAATATACCCAGTATAATAGCCAGACCGAGTAAAAAACGATATTTTATAAATTCAATATACGGTTCTTGCATATTATCCTCCTATCCCATATCTATTACCAGATTATTCTGATTAATCCCAAACACTGTCACAAAGCTTGCATAGCTACAATATATATATCGGCATGTCCACCAATAATGATAAGCCGATCTGAATATTTTTATGAAAGGAGTACTTCATACCCGTTTCTGGCTGATTCATACGCTCCTAACATCAGAAGAACGGTCTCCTCCATGGTTACCGGGTTTAATGCAAAGGGCTTATGTTGTTCGATACTTTGATAAAAATCACCGATACAATCCTCGTGTCCTGCGCCCCAATAGCTTTTTCCATAGCCCTGCTTTCCTTCAACCGGTATCAGAACTGCTTCCCCATTCTTATGATAACAGGTGATATTCATCTCTTCAATTCGGATGACCATATGCTCACAATTCACCTCAATGAAAGGAGCGGAGTCCGCATTATAGGCAGTTGTCGCATAAAAGCATACTACTGCCTCCGGGTATCTTACATAAGCACTCATCATATCCTCAACTTCAATGATTCCCTTTAGATGATGGTTTGCTATGACTGCGTCTACACTTTCAAGCGGTTGTCCCACCAGATAATGCAGAAGATCCAGGGTATGAATGGATTGGTTAATCAGGGCTCCTCCACCCTCATAATCAAGCTTGCCCCGCCAATCGCTCTCCGTATAATACTCTGCCTTACGGTTCCAGGTCACGATTCCCCTGGCACCGATCACCTTTCCGGCTTCCCCCGAAGAAATCATTTCCTTCGCTTTTATGATGCTTGGATTATAACGGTTCTGAAAACATAATCCAAGCTGACAGTCTGAGCCGGCGGCTGCGTCTTTTAATTCCTTCCATTGTTCCTTTGATATTACAGGCGGTTTTTCCATGAACACATGCATTCCAGACTTAAGTCCATAGATTGCCATAGGAGTATGGAGATAATGTGGTGTACAGATATGGATTGCATCCAGCCTCTCCTTCTCTATCATTTCCTCGAGGGAGGTGTAGGCATTCCCACCATATTCTTTCGCGAAGGCCTCAGCTCTCTCCGGCTTATTATCTGCATAAGCAACAAGCTCATGCTTCGAGAGCTTCTTCAGACATTTTGCATGAATGACTGCAATACCTCCGCAACCTACAATACCGACTCTCATCTGTCGTTGCCTCCTGACCCAAAGCTTCCAGCCGTAGAAAAGGTTGCTTCTGTTATTGTTTCTTTCTTTCTTGAGGAAGTTCTCCGCTCATTTAATTGATTGAAGAACAATTCCTCATCAAAAGGTATCTCCACCGGTTTGTTAAGCCAACTCGATAAATGCATCGCATTGGATAAGGTAAGACCGTGAATTCCTTCCTTTCCCTCCGCAATTAAAGGAGTACCCTGAAGTATTGCTCCGGCAAAGGCTCTCATGACACCGGCATGCTGAGGATTCTCACCGTCCGAATGCACCTCTACCCAGCTTCCTTCCGGCTTTGCAAAGCCTACTGTCGCGGTGTAGCAATATTCTCTCTCATTTACTGTAAGCTCGTACATCATCAGCTTATCATCCTCACACACCAGCTTTGCTCTCTCCAGGGTGATCTCAAAGCGGTTAGTTCCCGGGTAATCTCCCGTCGTGGTTACAAATACCCCTGTTGCGCCGTTCGGGTATTCCAGATAAGCGGTAACATCATCCTCTACCTCGATATCATGCCATTTTCCGTTGTGGCAGAAGGCTTGTACCTTATTTGGCATACCGCAGATCCACTGTAACAGATCCAGATTATGAGGACATTGGTTCAGCAACACTCCGCCACCTTCTCCCTCCCAGGTTGCTCTCCAGCTGCCAGAGTTATAATAGGCCTGTGTCCGGTACCAGTCTGTTATAATCCAATTTACCCTTTTTATCTGCCCATAGCTTCCACTGTGTACCAGCTCATACATCTTGCGGTATACATGGTTCGTCCTCTGGTTGAACATCATAGCAAATACCACTTTGTACTTATCCGCTGCTTCATTCATCATTCTTACTTGCTTTGTATAGACACCGGCTGGCTTCTCACACAATACATGAAGACCCTTCTCAAAAGCGAGAACAGCCAGCCTGGGGTGCTCATAATGAGGAGTCGCTATCAGTACCGCATCACAGCTGCCGGATGCTATCAGCTCGTCACCATTTGAATAAATTAATACACTCTCCGGCAAATCTCCTTTTGCCCAGTCTCTCCGGCTTTCCCTAAGGTCCGCAACGGCAGCCAGCTCCAATCCCGCAACTTCACCTTGTATAATCGTCTTACAATGGTTGCTACCCATATTTCCAATTCCGATAATTCCAATCCTAACTTTATCCATTCCCATTTTCTCCTATTCGTTTATTATATATTCAATCCAATTAAATAGTAATGATAGCCTAATTCTTAACGCCCTGCCAAGCTTAGCGATACCCTAAGGAAGAGAGATTCCGATAGCTCTTACTTAAGCAATTGAAGGGACTTTCCTGGCAGATATCCTGCTCTACCAGCAGATATTCGCAGTTGGTGTCCTTAAGGGTCCCTAATATTCTCTCAAAGTTCATGTTTCCTTCCAGAACCGGTGCCATAACTGCCTCATGGTGCAGTATTGCCATATCCTTCAGATGTACACAGGGAATACGATTTTTAAGACGTTCGATCCATTGGCATACATCCAACCCTGCTGCCTGAAGCCAATAGGTATCCAGCGTGAAGCCCATTTCCTCCGGGGCAAAGCCCTCCATAAGGTATTCCATGTAGTACTTCCCATTCACCTTCTCAAACTCAAAATTATGATTGTGATACATGAACAGCATCCCTGCGTTCCTGATCTTGATTGCCGCTTCCTTATAATCCTCGGAAAAATGTTCGATCCATTCCGGGTTACGGTATTTATCGGGCATACTGCCTATCCCTATGTATTTGCATCCCATCAACTTATGATCTTCAATTAATTGATCTGTATCATTTATGATTCTGTTTGGATCACTATGGGTTAATACAATCTTTAAGCCATGCTTATCACACAGTTCCCTAACCATTCCCGGATTTATGGAAGGTCCTATGGCTGATATCTGAACTGTGGTATAACCTATTTTTGCAATCTGCCCTAAGGTATAATCCAAATCCTTCTCGGTCTGCGTATAGGAGCGGACTGTATATAATTGTGTGCCTAAAATCATAATGAATTTCCTCCTCCGTTACTTATTTTCTTCTATTATAATGTTTCAATATACAATCCGCCATTGCAAATGTCATATGATATATTGCAAATATAGCCCTTTTTCTATATAATAATCCTTACAAGTTAATATTGTATGTGTGGATGGTAAGCTTTTTTTGCTCCCATCACCTCAGACACATTATTAATATTAAGAAAGGATACCTGTTATGGCTTCTCTCAGCGTTATCAGTACGGAGCTGGTAGAATTTGGTTATCGTATTACCAACAATATAAATCCGACTCACCAGGTCCATTGTCACAATGTTTATGAAATCTATTATTTTATTGAGGGTGATGTAGATTACCTTGTGGAGGGCAAGCTATACCGGCCTGCACCGCATAGCCTATTACTCCTGTCTCCCCATGTATTTCACGGGGTTAAGGTAAGATCAGTGAACCCCTATCGGCGCTTCACCCTACATTTTCACCCTGATTTATTGCAACCCGAACGTCGGCCACTGCTCTTATCTGCTTTCCCCAGTAATGAAAAGCATTCCAGACGTGAAGTCTATTATGAGAACCTGACAGGTACACAATTAGTGAGCTTCTTCGAGGCGCTGGCAGGCCTGGCTGACCAGCCGGAACAGCTTAAGCGGCAGCTCCTGCCAGCCTATATCGAGGCAATTCTTGCTCAGCTGACCCTCATATGCCAGACCCATAGTCCGGTACAGGTGGAAGCCGGAACATCTCAAACAATTACTGATATTATAGCATATCTCAATGATCACTTAACTGAGCCGATTACCCTGGATCAGCTGTCAGAGCACTTTAATATCAGTAAGCATTATATGAACCGTGCTTTCCGTAAGGCTGCCGGAACGACCGTATTTGATTATCTCATCTACAAAAGGGTCATCTTTGCTCAGCAGCTGATGATTAACGGATGCACTGCAGCTGAGGCAGCCCTGCAGTCAGGCTTTCGTGATTACTCTGTATTCTACCGTGCCTACCGAAAGCATCTCGGACATTCTCCTCTTGAGGATCGTACTTTCACACATTTGTAGAATCGAACATATGTTTGACTTCTGTTAATCAAAATGCTATAATAAAACCATGAATTCAGTATCGTGTATTCTGGACCTTCTCTATAAGTCCAGGTAGAAGGAGCACTGCTTATGGTTAGTATTATTCATGATAATTCTATGTCCCTCACTGATAAGCTCAATCAGATGCAGGAGGATGTGAAATATGATGTGGCAGACCCTCAGGTAAGCTATGGTTCGTCTTATTCAGAGGAAGAGAGTCTGCCGGATCCCTCCCTTTTTTCCGATATTCATGCCAAACCGGCACCACCTACCGTTCCAAAGGTATTCCTTTCCAACCAATGCAGCTTTAATTGTGCCTATTGTGGCTGCAGAGCCAGCCGCGAGAGTACAAGACGTTATTGTAACACTCCCAGGGAGTTAGCAGATATCGCCTTGTCTCAGGCAAAGAATAATGGCCATGGAATCTTTATCACCTCTGCTATCTATCGCAATGCCGATTATACACAGGAAATCATTATTGAGACTCTGCGTGTTCTTCGCAAGGAGTTGTTCTATGACGGATATATCCATGCCAAAATCATGCCCGGTGTTGACCCTTTATTAATCGAGAGGACCGGGCGTTATGCCAACCGCCTCAGTGTGAATATCGAGGTCGCCCAGAATGCAGGTTATGAAAGGGTTGCAAAACAGAAGAACAAAGAGAATATTCTTATTCCTATGCAGCAAATCAGCAATTTGGTCCGTGATTCCAGACAATACCGAAGTAAAGGCGGTCCGATACTGGCCAAGTCCCAGACAACACAGCTGATGGCAGGCAGCTGCGATGAGAATGACCGTACCATCCTTCGATTATCCAAAGCCCTTTATAATAAATATAACCTAAGTCGTGTGTATTACACCGCCTTTCACTATCTTAATCCCGCCAAAGACTATGATGACCTTCCTTTTACCCAGGTCCCGATATGGAGGGTGAAACGATTATATCAGGCCGACCGTTTACTGCAGCTTTATGATTTTACGCCTGACGACATTGCACCGGAGCAGGCTCCGGAGCTATGTGAAAGCATGGATCCGAAGATGAGCTGGGCTCTGCGTAATATCCATCTGTTTCCGATCGAAGTAAATCATGCTGATTATGAACAGCTTCTTCGTATTCCCGGTATCGGACTAACCTATGCCCAGAAGATCATCCGTGCCCGTAGATACGGAATCGTGACCCACCAAACCCTTCGAAAAATCGGTGTAGCCCTGAAGAGAAGTACCTATTTCATAACCTGTAACGGTAAATATGAAGGCGGTAATCTTCCATCGAACCCGGAGCTGCTTACCCAGCTTTTTTCCGAGGTTCCGAAGAATGAAGAGCTCCTATTAAAGCACTCCTGATGCCGCTTTTGGGCACCACATGGTGGCAACCTTTGATGCTCTTATCGCATATTGAGCGTATTACAACCGATTACCGTTTCTTGCTTTTTCAGAAGGAACAAGCTATAATGAGGTATAATCAAACATCAATAGAAAGGGTTCTAATATGTCGAAAGTAAAGCGCATAGCCGCTATCATCGGTTTAATATTCATAGCCTCAATGTACTTGATTTCCTTTTTGTCCGCATTATTTGCAACAGAATATTCCTATGGTCTTTTTACGGCAAGTATTTTCAGCACCATTGTAATTCCGATTATGATCTACCTGTTTATCACGGTTTATAAGTGGGTTCATAAGAAGGACGAGACCGAGGAATAGATTGAAAATCATTGATTTTTCATTCGGCAAATTTGTGCTGCCGCTCAAATTCGCGGTACTTTGCCAGCATGAATGATTAGTGTGAAGATTAAAACACATAAGGCTCTTGCATAGGATTTAGCTTTATCCCTGCAAGAGCCCATTTTATTCATGACAAGTGAATTGGTTAACCAATTCATCTTGTTTGCGCGTAAGCAAAGTGAGTAATGTGAACAAACACGGTTTGTTCACATTCTGCAAGCTTGCTTGCACAGTATTTCTTCTATTCATGTCTCAATTATTTCTCTTTCCCTTTTATCTTCTTGAAATATTCTTGAATCTGCACCTCATAGCCATTATCCGAGGGGATATAAAACACCCTGTCCTTAATCTCATCGGGAAGGTATTGCTGCTCCACATAATGATTCTCATAGCTATGGGCATACTTATATCCTAGCCCATGACCAAGCTTTGCCGCCCCTTTATAATGGGCATCCATCAGATAAGCCGGTATGGTGGCAGTCTTTTCATTCTCAACTACATTCATCGCATCATCAATCGCACAGATTGCAGAATTACTCTTCGGCGCGCAGGCAACATAGGCAGCAGCCTGGGCCAGGACAATCCTCGCCTCCGGCATACCCAGTCGCTCAACGGCAAGGGCTGCGCTGGTCGCTACTACTAACGCATTGGGATCTGCATTAGAGACATCCTCCGCGGCACAGATCATGATTCTGCGGGCAATAAAGGCCACTTCCTCACCTGCATATAGCATCCTGGCAAGGTAATAGATCGCCGCATCGGGATCAGAGCCTCTCATACTCTTAATAAAGGCGGAAATTGTGTCATAGTGATTGTCTCCGTCCTTATCATATCTGAGAACTCTCTTCTGTATACATTCCGATGCAACCGTCAAGGTGATATGAACCTTACCGTCCTCGGAGCGCTCCGTAGTTAAAATACCGATCTCTATGGCATTGAGGGCCGCTCTCGCATCACCGTTAGCTACATCTGCGAGAAATTCCAAGGCCTCCTCATCAATATCCGCATGATAGGCACCCATGCCGCGCTCCACATCATATACGGCTCTGCGAAGCAGCGTCTTGATGTCCTCCTTGTCCAGTGGTTTCAGTTCAAATATTATGGATCGGGACAATAACGCAGAATTCACTTCAAAGTATGGATTCTCGGTTGTAGCACCGATTAACACGACCGTACCATCTTCTACATAGGGAAGCAGATAATCCTGCTGCCCCTTGTTAAAGCGATGTATCTCATCTATGAATAAAATGGTCCGTTTTCCATAGCGTCCAAGATTATCCTTAGCCTCCTCCACTACCGCCTCCATGTCCTTCTTGCCTGCAGAGGTTGCATTAATCTGAGTGAAGCTGGAGCTGGTCGTATTGGCAATGACCTTGGCAAGGGTAGTTTTGCCGGTACCCGGCGGCCCATAGAAGATAATCGAGCTGACTTTATCTGCCTTAATCGCCCGATATAACAGCTTGTCCTTACCTATAATATGGCTCTGCCCTACGACCTCCTCCAGAGTGACCGGACGAAGTCTTGATGCAAGTGGAGCCTCCTTCTTCATTGTGTTATCTCTCATATAATCAAATAAATCCACAAAATCACCCTTCCCTTTACGAGAATAGAAATCCTATATATCATTCTACCTTACTATGCACTGGATAAAGCTTAGTGTATCCTATATACTATGTTATACAGGCATAAACTTACGACTTGAAAAAAATGATAGAATGTGCATAATAAAAAGATATAATACTATTCATTTATGTTGCCAAATCACTGCGAATTTGGGCGGCAACACAAATTCGCCGATTGAAAAATCTTTGATTTTTCAATCTGTTCTATTGTAATCAAAAGGAGCTGCTTATGAGAATTCCGAAAGACCCCTATATGCTACTGAGCTTTATTAATACTAAGCTGAGAGACGAATATCACAGCCTGGAGGATTTATGCAAAAGTATGAACATAGACCAAATCGAGCTGGAAGATAAATTATCCGGTATTGATTATACCTATGTCAGAGAATCAAACCGATTTACTGCGGCATTTTAGTTCCTGTATGCTTATTCCGAAGCTTCTTTATAATAACGATCAGAGACAGAAAGAATAAAGCTCCTGTAACTGCTCCACAGCTATCTAAAAGCACATCACTTATCTGTCCGCTTCTGCCGGCAACAAAGGTCTGATGGAATTCATCCGTTGCCGCATAAGCTGAAGTGATAAAAATTGATAAGCCTGCCCCTATACGGAATCCTTTCCCTCGGACCATAAAATGCAAGACCCAAGCTGCAGCTAAAAATGCGTATTCTATAAAATGTGCTGTCTTTCGAACGATATGGTCAAGCTCTAAAAGCACCTGTTGTCTTGCTGACTCTCCATAGGATAGATCGGTGATATGTTCATACGCATTCAGAAGTGTCTGCGATATCATCAGACTGCTTTCACCCGAGGTCGTCGCAGGCGTCGAGGAAAAGCAGAAGATAATTACCATGATGATAACAGCAGGTAGCCAGGAGATATATTTTAATTTCATTAGAACCTCCAAAGTTTATGTATAATAAGGGAAACCGGAAGAGACTACTCATAAATCCCTTTCTATCCGAGACTCATGGTATCATGATACCATAAGTGGAGCGTCAAAAGGCACGTAAATAATCTATATTCAAAACTGACTTTTGACGCTCTAATCATACCATATTTATCATGATAATAGCAATATCGCATTCAGCAGAAAGGAAACAGTTCGAATGAAGGAAGCGTTTAAGACTATTTATAAAGGTGGCAGTGGAGAATTTGTGATGAAAAAATCCAGATTCATAGCCAATGTTTGTCCCGTTGAAACTGAAGAAGCTGCTCTTGAATTTATTGAGGGCCTGAAGAAAAAGTATTGGGATGCTACGCATAATTGTTCCGCTTATATCATCGGAACCGACCTGCCTCTGATGCGATGTTCTGACGACGGGGAGCCCAGCAAAACTGCTGGCAGACCGATGTTGGATGTACTTTTAGCTCATGAGCTTACGAATCTGGTTGTTGTGGTCACCAGATATTTTGGCGGCACCCTTCTGGGAACCGGTGGTTTGGTGAAGGCTTATCAATCAGCCGCTATAGAAGGACTTAATCAATGTAAGATGATAACCAAGGAGATAGGAATTCGTACCGAACTGATAATGGACTATAATCTGGTTGGAAAGCTTCAATACTATATTAACCAGGAGCAGTTCACCCTTCTTTCCTCTCAATATACTGACCTGGTTCGCTTCGAGCTGTTGGTCCCACCCAGCAGGTTTGAGGCTTTTACAAAAAAAATTGCTGAACTCACAAACGGTTCAGCAATTCCTAATGAGTTAGATAAGGTATACTTCACTATAATAGACGGCGAAGTACGCCTCTTCGATTCCTGCTTATAATCCCATCGTTACAAGCTCGTCCACTACTTCTACCATTGAAATCGGTGTGACTTCAAATTGAAAAAGCTTCTTCAGAATCGTTACTACACATTCTCTCGAAGTAGACACTCCTGCTACTTCATCGGTTTCTACTGTATCCTCAAGATACTTCGAAATCTTGATCCCATAAAAAGGGGTCATTTTGTCTTCTTCTGATACACTCTCCATTAGACAATAATCCAGTTGCATGCTTCTCGTATCTTCCAGCGTAATTCGGTTGCTGAAAAGTAGCTGTACCTGTTTCATTTTACATTACCCCACATTCATAAAATTAGAAAATTGCTGACATTTCTCATTATACACAGTAAATTACCATTGTCAAAGGCATATTTAACGCACCATTTTATCGTGTTCCTTATATTTCGACACATATTCACGTTTTGTGTGTACAAATAGTAATTGGAATGGATTCCTCTGCGTTTTCATGTATAAAATTGGCAAAAACAGCTAAATTTGTACAAAAGTACTTTCCGGATACATATTTATCCTTTTTGTGGAATTTTATGGGTGTCACTTGAAATTAAGTCTTTATTTCAAGTGACATATTTGATATAATGTAGCTTAGTGAATAAAGTGGCAAGCTTTGCTCATTAAATGACTTTTTAACAGACAGTAAACGTATCTATGCCTTTTGTATGTAAACTATCGTTTCATATTATAGGCAGAATGGAGTTAAGTATGGATTACAGTAAACGAGGGATTGAAAACAAACAACAATATATAAAATCAACCTCAAGAAGGCTGATATCAAAAACCAGAATTACATTATTCCGATTATGTATTGTAGCTTTTGTGGCTCTGGCAATTATAGGTTGCTTTGCAGGCTTCGGTTATATTAAGGGGGTTGTTGACAGTGCTCCCGATATCTCACAGATCAATGTTGTTCCTACCGGCTTTACTACTACGATCTATGACAAAGATGGTAACGCGATAGAGAATCTAATTGGCGCTCAGGCTAATCGTGTATATGTTGAATTAGCGGATCTGCCGGAGCATGTGAAGTATGCATTTATCAGCGTTGAGGATGAGCGTTTCTATGAGCATAGCGGTATCGATGTACGCGGTATTCTGCGAGCAGGCGTACAGGGCCTTAAAAACGGTGGCTTTTCAGAGGGCGGCAGTACAATCACCCAGCAGTTGATTAAGAATCAGGTATTCGACGGTGGGCGTGAGACTACCTTCATTGAGAGGCTGGAACGAAAAATCCAGGAACAATTCTTAGCCGTTCAGTTAGAAGACCGACTGGATAAGGAATTAATTCTCGAATATTATCTGAATACCATTAATCTCGGATCGGGAACATATGGAATCCAAACCGCTTCCAAACGTTATTTTAATAAGGATGCGAAGGACTTAACCTTATCGGAATCCGCCGTTATCGCTGCTATCGCACAGACTCCGGTTTATCGAAACCCGATTACTTATCCGGAGCAAAACAAAACCCGCCGTGACGAGATTTTAGATGAAATGCTGGATCAGGGCTATTGTAGTCAGGAGGAATATGACAAGGCAATGGCCGATGAGATATATTCCCGAATTCAATCCGTAAACGAGGAGCAGGATACCTCCTCTTATTACAGCTATTTCGTGGACGAATTGATCGAACAGGTTATGGAGGATCTTCAGTCCGAGCTTGGCTATACTCAGACACAAGCTTCAACACTCCTCTATAGCGGTGGCTTAAGTATCTATACCACACAGGATTCGACGATACAGGATATTTGTGATGAGGTATTTTCGGATGAAGCGAACTTCCCCGAGATTGGCACCTCATTCTATGAGCTTACCTACGCATTGTCCATCCAGAAGAATGATGCAGAGAAAACTACGATACATTATCATGGCAATGATTTACTTGAATATTATAAGGATTATGCTGATCCGGAAGGCCTGTATGTAAACGATGACGGAAGTAAATTCTCCTTATTGTTTACCGATAAAAAGGATATGCAGGATAAAATCGATGCCTTCAGAGAGGCGAAGGTGGAGGAAGGAGATACCATCCTTGGCGAAAAGGTTAATATGACAATTCAGCCTCAGACCTCCTTCGTAGTAATGGATCAACATTCAGGTGAGGTTGTGGCTATTGTAGGTGGGCGCGGTGAGAAGACCGGTAATCGTACCTTAAATAGGGCAACGAATACGGTAAGACAGCCCGGTTCTACCTTTAAGGTATTATCTACTTACCTTCCCGCTCTAGATACCGCCGGTTTAACTCTGGCAGACGTTCAGGATGATGCAGGCCCATACTACTATCCCGGTTCAAAGAAGGAAGTAAACAATTGGACCTCCACGAAGAAATACGTAGGTCTTAGTACCTTGCGAAAAGGCATCTATGACTCCATGAATATTGTTACGGTGAAGACCTTAGTAGATGTGACACCGGAGATTGGCTATGATTACCTTCTTAAGTTAGGCTTTACCTCTCTGGTCGATTCCCGTAAGGAGGCAGATGGCCGCGTTGTATCCGACATCAATTATCCTATGGCACTCGGTGGCTTAACGGATGGTGTCAGCAATCTGGAGTTAACGGCAGCTTATGCTGCTATTGCGAATAGCGGTGTCTATACCGAACCGATTTTCTATTCCAAAATATTAGATCATGACGGAAAGGTCTTGTTAACAAAGACTCCTTACCGCGATCAGGTAATGAAGGAATCCACCTCATATTTGTTAACCAGTGCTATGGAGGACGTTGTAAAGATTGGTACTGGTAAGAATTTAAGACTCACAGCAATTGATATGCCAGTTGCAGGAAAGACAGGTTCTACCTCAGATTATAATGACTTATGGTTCTCGGGCTTCTCACCCTATTATACCGCTACGGTATGGTCCGGGTTTGATAATAACCGCAGTCAATCTGAGAAGACCTATCAGCGTAAGATATGGAAAAAGATTATGGAGCAAATTCATATACAGAAGAATCTCGAGACAAAATCCTTCACTGTTCCGGAATCAGTGGTAACCTCAAAAATATGTACCAAATCCGGCAAGCTGGCGGTAGAGGGTGTTTGTGACCACTACCTCGGCGGTGACACTACTAAGGTTGAATATTTTGCAAAGGGAACCCAACCTACCGAGAAATGTGATATTCATGAAAAAGCAACGGTATGTACCGAATCCCATGCTTTAGCTACGGAATACTGCCCGACCATGGAAGAAGCGGTATTTCTGAATAAGACAGAGACTTCGGTGACCGGAGATACTCCATTTATTTATCCTATTGATTCCTGCCTAATTCACAAGCAGGGTGCACCGATTGATTATGAACCGACTATTCCGGAGGATATCATTGTGGATGATGGGTTGTACGAGGATGACGAATTTTATCAGGATGAATATGAGGATATCCCCGTGGATGGTTATGACGATTTTCCCAATCAGACGGTATTCCCATAATCAATAATATCATCAAAGTATGCTTGCAGTAAGTGAAAAAACTCTGTTTGTTCACTTTGCTCGCATTTGCTTACACGTTAGTAAAAGGGTTATATGCCTTCCGTGTTAAGGAAGCATATAGCCCTTTTATCGTTTTATCGTCATTATTTACGAAGTAGTGTATTAACCGGTTATGGCATCCTGCTTCCCTTTAGGATTTCATCTTTGGACCGAAGAACCAGGAAGCGATGTAGGCAAAAATTAAGGCTGAGGAAATACCGACGGCTGAAGTAGTAAATCCACCCTTGAAGATACCGAGGAAGCCCTCCTTATCGACTGCTTCCTTTACACCCTTGAATAAAATATTACCAAAGCCGGTCAGGGGTACGCCGGCGCCGGCTCCTGCCCATTTTGCAAAGGGTTCATAGATGCCAACAGCTCCCAGTATTGCACCGGTACATACCAATATGACCATAACCCTTCCCGGTAAAAGCTTTGTTTTATCCAGCAAAACCTGAACTACTGCGCAAATTGCACCTCCGACCAAGAATGCTTTTAAATATTCCATGTGGCTAGCTCCTTTCTAAAATAACTGCATGAGCAATACCCGGTACCGAGTTTCCCTCGTTAAAGCTCACCTGCGATAACAAGGCTCCCGTAGGGATAAATAATACTCTTTTCCAGGTTCCTTCCCGCAGCTGCTTTAATATATAACCTGCAAGGGTAATTGCAGAGCAGCCGCAGCCACTACCGCCTGCATGTGTATCCTGATTATCCTTATCAAAGATTTCTATACCGCAATCCATATGATTACCTGAGATATCATAATTTTTCTCTTTCAACAAATCTATCAGTATATTCTTTCCAACATAACCCAGATCCCCGGTAATAATCTTATCATAATAGGAAGGCTCCACACCCAGATCCTCAAAATTCTGCTTGATTGTCTCAAATGCTGCCGGAGCCATAGCGGCTCCCATATTCATGGAATCCTTCAACCCATAATCTACAATTTTACCGATTGTAACTCCCTTTATTACAATCTGAGCCTGGTTATCCTTTGGTGTAAGGCTCTGATCTCCTATGATTACCGCACCGCTTCCGGTAACCGTCCAGGACGCAGAGTATGGTCTCTGATTTCCATAATCCAAAGGGAAACGAAATTGCTTCTCAGCACCTGCGAAGTGGCTTGAAGTAATTGCCATAACCCGATCTGCAAAGCCTCCTTCTACAAGAATGGAACCAATCGTAATCGCTTCTCCCATCGTAGAACACGCACCATAGATACCAAGCATCGGAATCTCCAGCTCACCAATACCAAAGGAGGTGGCTATTAGCTGTCCCAAAAGGTCGCCCCCGATCAGGTATCGTATATCCATGCTTGCCAAGCCGCTTTTCTCAAGCGCCTTTTGCGCGGCGCGTTTCATTAATTCACTTTCTGCCTCCTCCCAGGTCTTCTTTCCTGCGAGTGGATCTTCCTCGATCATATCAAAAAGGGAGCCCAGAGGACCTTCTCCCTCTTTTTTTCCTGCTATGGATGCCGCCGATAGAATACATGGCGGTTTAAGAAAAAGAATACTCTGTTTTCCAACCATCTTCGTTTGATTATTATCCTGTTGTTGCATTATTACCTCCACTTAATTACTAAACTACCTTCAGCTGTTTTAAAATGTAATAGATAAGCCCAAGTACCCAGGAGAAAAATATACCATACAGAATTACCGGCCCCGCAATGGTAAATATCTTGCAGCCGATACCAAAGACCTGTCCCTCCTTTTTATATTCCACTGCCGGTGCCGCCACAGAATTCGCAAAGCCAGTGATCGGAACCAAGGTTCCTGCCCCTCCAAACTTAGCCAGCTTCTGATACAATCCCAATCCGGTCAATAATATCGATAAAAAGATCAAGGTTACGGTATTATAGGATTTTGCAGCTTCTTCCTCTGCTCCGAGATATTGATAATATGCGATAAAGGCCTGCCCTAGGGTACAAATAATTCCTCCGATGATAAAAGCTTTAAGAGTATTCTTAAATACACTGAAGGTCGGTGTTGTTTCTTTTACATATTTATTATACATTTGATTTCTCTTCTGTGTATCCTGCTCCCGTACCACCTTTGAGACTGATTCCTTCTTATTATTTGCCATAATCACACCTACTCCTTTCCTGTTTATCCATTCTCTAACGCATATTGAAGAGCGAAGTAATAACCGGGGTCAGAAGCTCAATCCCACTTCTAACCAAAGTTCCATCATACTGAGTCTCCCGTGCGGTGCCAAAAAGCTCTACGCACAAAACGATTGCAACTGCCATTATCAGGATAAAAGCTGCAACCCAAATTATCTTCCTCTTAGAAGCCATACCGACCTTCACACTCCATCTTTTACTTTCTTTTTTAGCGTGGCAGAATAATAAAAGCATCAGTTATATCAACTGATGCTTAATTCATCGAAGCCAGCAATTTCACTTCTCTTAGTATATGATTTTTACTTTTTACTATTCTGGTAATATATGTCACATGACTAACATGGCCTTCTGCCCCTTGTGTTAGTTTGTGCTATTTCAAGGCATCCAACAAGCTCGGAAGAACAAGGAGTTCGCACCTCTGTGCGGACTTCGTAGTTCTTCCTAAGGATTTTTGTTTTTTAGTATGCCTGCCCCTTGTGTTAGTTTGTGCCGAGGATTACGCAGGCACAAACTTCTAAATGTGAATTATGCTTTTTATAATTCACATTAGGCCCCAAGCTTTTCTCTCATAATTTTTAGTATTCTTTTCTCCATTCTGGACACCTGTACCTGTGAGATACCAAGCTCCTTAGCGATATCCGTCTGCGTTCTATCTTTAAAGTATCTAAGCCTGATTATTTCCTGCTCCTTCTCATCCAAGGAAGCGATAATCTCTTTCAAGGCAAGCCTATCTACTAAATTTTCACTTTCATCCTTTGTTTCTGCCAGTTTATCAATAAGGAAGATGGGACTTCCATCCCCTTGGTATATAGTCTTATACAACGATTCAACCTCTGCACCGGTCTCCAATGCCATAACGATTTCTTCTTTATCAATATCAAGGTCTGACTCGATCTCTTCAATGGTTGGTTCTCTACCGTACATATTTCCGTATTTTTCGCGAACGACTCTGATTTTCGCTGCAGTCTCCTTCAGTGACCTGCTTACCTTAATCATTCCGTCATCACGGAGAAAACGCTTAATTTCACCTGTAATCATAGGTACGGCATAGGTAGAGAATTTTACCTCATAGGAGGAATCAAATTTATCAATTGCTTTAATCAGACCGATGCTTCCAATCTGGAACAAATCCTCCATCTCGTGACCACGATTTGCAAAGCGTCTTACAATACTCCAAACCAGTCCAACATTCTCTGTTACTACACGATCTCTAGCCTCTCTGTCTCCTTCCTTCGATAGTCTAATCAGCTCAAGCGTATCCACATTAAACCTCTCTCCTTTCCTCTGCAGCTTAAAATTATGTACGATCTGCAATACGTCAAAGTACCTTCTGTCCGGCTTCCTGCGTATACTCCTTTATCCTCTCAGTTTTCCCCACTTTTTTTCTCATCCTCACCAAAGTTCCGCTGCCAATCTGCGATGTTACCTCAAGATCATCCATAAAGGCCTCCATAAAAGAGAATCCCATTCCGGAGCGTTCCAGCTCTGGTCTTGAGGTATACAGTGGTTCCATTGCTTTTTCAATATTCTCAATCCCAACACCTTTATCCTTTATCTCCACCATGAGTTCATTGCCTTCAATGATGCAATGCATCGTAATTATTCCGATCGAATTGGAATAGCCATGAATAATAGAATTGGTAACAGCCTCTGATACTGCGGTCTTAATATCTGCCAATTCTTCAATCGTCGGATCCAGTTGCGTTGCAAAGGCAGCCACTACTGTTCTTGCAAAGCTTTCATTCTGCGATTTACTTTCAAATTCTAATGTCATTTCGTTCTTATCCTTCATAGTGTTTTTTGTCCCCTTTCAATTTCTAAAAATCCTTAATTTACTTCAGGTATTTAAAACCTGTAAGAACAAGGAGTGAGCACCACAGTGCGACCAGTAGGAATTTACTTCGCGAATTCCTCCCGCAGTTCTTACTAAGGATTATTGCTTTCTAATAGTCCCTTTTATACTAGGCCTTCTGTATAATATTTAATGCGGTCTCAACCGTATCATATCTTTCGATAATTTTATACAGCCCTGACAATCTAAAAATCCTGTCCACTGAAGAATTCACGTTGACTACTGCTGTCTTACCTCCGATGAAGATAACCTTCCGGTATCTGCCCATTATCACACCAATGCCTGCACTATCCATAAAGCTTGCACCAGAAAAATCAAATATAATATGCTTAATGTTATGACGGTCTATTAGTTTATCCGCCTTCTCTCTGATCCGGATTGCATTATGATGGTCTAATTCGTCATTTAATCGGATTATCAGGCACCGTTCACAGATGTCATAGCTTGTTCCCTCCTCTCCTTTGTTTGAAGTCACTCCTTTTTGTTTTTTATCATCTTGCATGAGTTATTCCCTCCTGACTCTTTGAATTACTGGTTTTTAGCTATGAAAAAAAGACCTTTAATGGAATGGGTATCCCCATTCAACATAAAACGTCTTTTTTCCAAATCATCTTATCTTAAGTTGTTCAAGTATCTTATCTATTCCTGTACTTCCTTCAGGTAATCCTTTGCATAAGCTGCTCTGTTGGAATCCGGATATTCGGTTAATACAATATTGTAATACAGGGCCGCATTCTCTTTATCATCAAGACGCTGATAAGCTCTCCCTATAAAATAAATCGCATTTACATCCTGTGGATTAAAGATCAATGCCTTTTCCAATTCCTTGATAGCTTCCTCATACTTTCCATCACTATATAGGTCATGTCCCGTGTCGTAATGACTCTCTGCGGCATCAGGATATGTTACCTCTCGCAGTAACTCTGTCAGTGCAACTGCATCTTCATTCTCAAACTTGGTTTCCGGGGCAGTAGCTAATAAATCTGCAATTGCCAAATAATCTCTGCTCCCTTCC
This sequence comes from Bacillota bacterium, assembly GCA_023415475.1. Taxonomy (GTDB): domain Bacteria; phylum Bacillota; class Clostridia; order Lachnospirales; family Lachnospiraceae; genus Mobilitalea. The sequence continues at coordinate 82,879 of JAEZKL010000130.1, forward strand.
GCCTTCTCCAGTTCAACAAAATAGAGCTGGGTAGCTTTGAAAAGAGCATTATATATACTATCGGTATCCTCTGCATTATTCAAGGTTTTAATTTGACCTTGTAAGGCTTCCACCTGCTGTTCCAGCTGTGACTTATCATTCTTGAGGGAAGTAATCTCATCCCCCTGCTCCTCAATCTTAGCCAGGCTGGTGCTATAATCAACATTCTCTGTATCCGGATTTGTAGCCTGCCTCTTCTCAATCGTTGGCACAATTAAAAAGGCAGTAACTGCAATACCAATGATAATACCGATCACAAGGTTGACAAAAACCATAATATTAGGCTTGTCCTCTCTGTATGAGGATATTGGCATAATAGCTCCGGACGTGGGGTGATTCCCTTCCGGATTATTATCCGGATCCTTCGCTGTCCCTTCCGGTACTTCAAGTTCTTTCAGATAGCGTAAGGTCATTGTATTTGATACATCAATCTTTGCTGCCTTATACAGATACTTTTTCGCTTTGTCATTCTCTTTTTGCTTCATAAGGAGAAGTGCCAGCAGATGGTAAGCACGAACGAAATGTGGGTTAAGGCTTACTACCTTCTTCAGTTGAATGATGGATAGATCATCGCTCCCCTGCTTCGCATATGTCAGAGCAGTATTATATCGCTTAATGGCCTGATTCAATGCATCCAGCTTCGTTGGGTTACTCTGGACCTTATTGATATAATCCTCCGCATCATTCTCCGTCGGCTGGAAATGGCGGCTGATTACCCATTCACTTAAGGCAGCTACCGTTTCTCCCATCTCATAATATATGAGACCCAATAGATTTCTTGCATTGGTATTCATTTTATTTAATTCAAGGCTGCTTTTTAAGGAGATGATGGCTCCGGATAGGTCCCTTACCTTCGCTCTCGCTAAGCCGTTATTATAATATTGATTGGACGCTCTATAGATTTTACGATAAATCATCATGTCTGTACCGCATCGTTCGCAGCGTTTCTTCTTGTCCGACATATTACTTCCGCAATTCGGGCAAATCATATCATCCCCACCTGTCCGTTTAATCTTTTCGTTATTTTTCCTTGTTCCCCTTCAGTACTTCCTTTAAAATGTCAGTAACATCTGTCAGGTCATTGTTATTTATGACATCCTCTGCCTGCTCAATCTCTAAGCTTGGTTGGAATTTATCGATTTCTTCATCAAAATTTATCATATTCGATCCTCCGATATTGTTAGGTGGATATATAATTCTTGTTCCATTCTTATGATACTATAATAGTTAAAAAAATCAAGAGTTTCTAGTATCTTCTAGGAAAACATTATTAACATTATATCTTATAATACATAAATTATCAAATAAATTCAACTTATTCCATTCGACAAGGATAGATTAGATTAACCCTTCCCCTTCCAATAATATTTACACTACGGAGGATAATCGGATAATCTTAGCATTGAAATCACCCCAGGTCAGTTCCTTCGGTCGATTGATACCATAATTCATCAGCTGGGCTCCGGTCACCACAAACTCACTTTCATCAATTCGATAACGGTAGGCAGGATCTAATCCATCCAGACGTACCCGGTAAAGAGGGCTATTAGGAACATTGAGACCACGATAAAGGAATAGGAGCGCTTCCGTCTTATCCTCAGACACAAATAGGAAAGAGGTATCATCCCCTTCAAAGGGACTTGATAACCGGTATAGATCACCATATTGAACCAATCGTCGTATAGATTTATAGAAAGCAACCTCGTTTTTAATCAGCTGCTTCTCCTCCTCATTAAATCCGGTAACGTCCAGCTCATACCCAAAATTACCTGCCATAGCAACCATGTGGCGGAAGCTCAACGAGGTGCTTCTTCCGGTCTGATGATTGGGAACTGCAGACACATGAGCAGTCATTGCACATACCGGGTAAACAAGAGAGGTACCATACTGTATCTTCAGTCGTTCTACCGCATCCGTATCATCACTGGTCCAGTTTTGAGGCATATAGTATAGGATTCCTGGATCAAAACGTCCGCCGCCTCCGGAGCAGCTTTCAAAAAGAATGTCAGGAAAACGGTCAGTAATGATATCCATAACCTGATAAAGACCGAGCATATAACGGTGAGCCGTCTCCTGCTGTTGCTCCCGGTCAAGTAGTGCGGAACCGATTTCCGACATATTACGGTTCATATCCCATTTCACATAGGATATCTTTGCACTCTGAAGAATATAAGTCAACATTTCAAGCACCGCTTCTCTGACATCCTCTCTGGAGTAGTCCAGAATCAGCTGCTGCCTAGCCTCAGAGCGATGTCTGTCCGGTACATGGAGGCACCAATCGGGATGAGCACGGTACAGATCACTGTCAGGAGATATCATCTCCGGCTCGAACCACAGGCCAAATTTCATGCCATAGGCTTCGATTGCTTCTGCCAGACTACCCAAACCATTCGGCAGCTTATTCTGATTCACATACCAATCTCCAAGACTACAGTTATCACTGTTACGCTTTCCAAACCATCCGTCATCCAGCACCATCATCTCGATTCCCAACTCTGATGCCTGCTTTGCAATCTGTATAATCTTATCCTCATTGAAATTAAAATAGGTTGCTTCCCAATTGTTGATAACAATCGGACGCTCGCAGTTCTTATACTTGCTCTTCATCAGATTATTACGATAAATCCGATGATACGTTCTGGACATTTCACCAAGACCCCTGTTTGAGTAAACCATGACCACCTCAGGAGTCACAAACGCCTCGCCCGGCTGCAGCAGCCAGGTAAAGTCGAAGGGATTAATTCCCATTGCCACTCTTGTAGTAGAATACTGATCAACATCCGCATAAGCAATAAAATTACCGCTGTAAACAAGGTTAAAGCCATAAACCTCTCCACTATTCTCCGTTGCCCTCTTGTCCATAATAGCAATAAAGGGATTCTCGGCATGTCCACTGGCTCCGCGTCTGCTTTCGATTGACTGATTTCCATGGGACAAAGCCCTTCTGACTATATGTCTTTCTCTCGTCCAACTTCCTGATAAGCTTAACAGGTCATAATCATAATGATCAAAATCCATACTCATACTAAGAGCGCGTAGCAGACGGAGCTTTTGCGTTCCTTCATTATAAAAGCTCACTGACCTTACGATTACATTTTCCTTCTCAAAGACGCTATAAGCCAATACCACCTTCAGCTTGATCAATTCATCCACCAACGTGATATATAAGGTTTGTGCCTCCTCTTCGCCGGCCGATAGGCTTGGCAGACCGGCCAGCTTACTCTTTCCATTTACTATTTTATGAGATTGATAGCACAACTCAGTAATTCGCGTTCCATTTTCAAGCTGTACCTGATATGCCGGCATACGCAAATCCGTATTGCCATAGGCCGGATATTCGGATGGCATCGTATCTAAAGAAAAGGAGTTGTCTTCGTCCGGATTAGCACTAAATGAAGGCCGGCCTGCGCTCTTGCATAGCTCCGACACCACCGGTTCGTCTATTTTGGCTCCGTAGTATACATGTTCCAAATATTTATCCTTCGTGATACGCAGGATATACGTAGCTGTCTTTGATTGTAATAAAAAGCTTTTATCTTCCGATTGATACTTAATCATTATAGTCCTCCAAATTATGAATAATTAATAATACTATCTGAACACTGCTCCTACATGCTGCATCTTCGATGCAGCCGGGAACCCGGAAGAAACAAGGAATGAGCACCACCTAGCGAGCTTCGCAGTTTCTTCCTAAGGATTTTTGCATTATAAAAATCCTTTATTCATATTGATACTATCATAACATATTTGAGCTAATTCTCAAGAACTTCCTAAAGTTATATGTTGTAAAAGAGCTCCCTTTTCTATTCTTTTATAATATTTGATATGGATAGTATATTTGACCTTCTCATATAATAATACTGGAAGAAGCACGCGATACGAACAGCTTACGCGAAAATGAAAGGTATCCGTGTAAAACCAAACACCTTTCACTAGGTAATCCACTATATTATTTGACAAATCGGAATTAAAGTGGTAAATGTTAACTATATTCTGAGATAATATCCTAGTAATAGACAATAATTATTTTGATAGATTGGAGCAATGATATGGTTAAATCAACGTTTCGCTTAATCAGCTTGCTTTCCAGGAAAATAAGGGATGATCATGTCGCTGCGTTTTCAGCTCAAGCAGCCTTTTTTATCATCATATCATTTTTTCCTTTTATCATGCTGCTTTTTAGCATTGTAAAATACTTTCCGATTGAGGAAGAAAATATGCTTCTGCTGCTAAGTCAGGCCTTTCCGACTACTGTTAATTCCTTAATCGAGAGTATTATATCTGAGATATATGATGTGGCTGCCTCCACTACCATAATCTCCGCTACCATTGTATCCACTCTATGGTCTGCAGGAAAGGGCTTTCTTGCCGTCATGAAGGGTTTAAATTCCGTATATGAAATTGACGAGACGAGACATAGTCTCTGGTTACGCGTCATGTCTGCCTTATACACCCTGATCTTTGCCATTATGGTTATTACAACTATGCTTCTTTTTGTCTTTGGCAACCGACTCTACTTATGGATCACACAAAAATTTCCGGTGATTGAGGAGACAGCCGTCCTAATTATCAGCTTAAGGACCATTGTCGGGCTTATTACTCTAATCATATTCTTTCTTCTCATCTACATCGTCATACCGAACCGTAAAACAAAGCTTCTGAATGAGCTGCCGGGCGCGATGTTATGTGCAGCCGGATGGATGGGCTTTTCCTATGCCTTTTCCTACTATATCGATAATTTTTCTAATTATGCTTCCATGTACGGTAGCCTTACTGCCATTGTATTATTTATGCTTTGGCTCTATTTCTGCATGTACCTTCTTTTTCTTGGAGCGGAATTTAATCTATTATTTGAGAATAAGACCTTTATCAACAAAATCAAGCTAATATATCGCAAATCGGATAAAGAACCGATTATTCATAGATAAAACCAAGCTCGGTGCCTTCATAAAAATATGATAGTATCGCTTCATAGCCTTCTCCGGAGTCTGCCAAAGCCTTAACTCCGTTCTGACTCATTCCTACTCCATGACCATATCCACCGCCGGTAAGAGTTACGCTGCTAATCCTTTTATCCTTCTCTTTTTTATCAATAATAAAGAAGGCACTGGGAAGAAGGTTAAGATTCTTAACTTCACTTTCATCCTGCCTGATTACGGTATCATAGGTCGGAGCCAGTAATGCCCTGATATTATATTCCGTTCTTACCTTGACGGTATATTTACTGCCTTCAATCAACAGCTCGGAGATTATTCCACTGCTTTCTCTTTTTAGAACAGTGATATCCACAAGTTCGCCGATTTTATCCACCGGACGGCTTTCAAAGACCGCCTCTTCATTCTCATCCTCACCGGTTTTGGTCAGTATCAGCTCAGGATTTGCATTATATCGCTTGGAAAGATTCTCATCAATCACCTTCTGAAGCTCTTTTGCCTTCATCGTTACCTTCCAACGATACCAATTAAAGCTACTGTCATAAGTGGTGAGCTCATCTTCCTCCAGAAAGCTTCGAAAGACCTCCTCCGTTGAGAGATCTGTATACTGATCAGCAATAGAGCTGGGAGTATCCGCTCCCCCCCCATCCTCATCGATATATAACAGCTTTCCGGCAAGATAAGGATAATTTGTGTTATTGGACCATACACTAGCCGCCTCTGAGGTATGTCCGCAGGAGGTTGAGAAATAATAAGCTGTGATTACTTCACCTTCATATTCAATTACCTTTCCGTAGGTATCCTTCACGGCAAGGATTGAATCCTCATTTTCTGATATATTATTGTATACCTGGTAGGATACACTATCATCGACATGAGCACCATAGGTACTCAGGCTGTTTGCGAGCAAATGCTTATAGGCATAGCTTCTTGCGCATACTGCCTGTACCCGCAGCGACTCAAGCCCATAATAGGTCGGCATCTCACTAGGTATAACCGCATAAAGATATTCCTCCAAGGGCAGCTCGTTAATGACTAAAAGCCCTTGATCACCTTCTGCAATTTCTATCCTTCCCCGATAATTCGGATATCCATCCGAACGCTCTATGGAAAGTAGCTCAATCCTTGAACCCTCTTCTGCTGCCTTCACAGTTATTCTTCCCTCAGATAATAGCGGATCTCCCGGTTCTATTGTTACGATGTCGCCTTTCTTATAGGAACGCTCCGATTCCTTGCTGCTTATGGTGAAATCATCGGTAGACGTCAATTCCACTTTATCATGATAATAATCCCGATAACCGGAGGTCATGAGCAGAACCCTGATATTCTCCGCCTTAATACTTTCTGTTATTAATGCTGCACTAATCTTGCCAAGTGATACTACAAAATCCGTATTCTCATAACCTACTAATATACTGCCCGTAGGCTCAATGGAAAGCTTTCCGTATAATTTATAGATTCTGAAATTCTCATCCAGTGACACCTTACCATAGCCTTCTATCTCGATATAATCCTTTCCGGTCTGTAACACCTTTCCTTGGATAATTTCCGGCTTTTGTAGAACCTTGACGATCTTTGAGTCCTCAATCGTTATGTCACTAACCACCTTTTCAATCGTGGTCTCAAGCTTGTACTTTGCTGTAAAGCTTTTGCTGATCCCATTAATAAAGGTATCAATCTGTAAACCATCACCCTTTTTAATCCAGACATTATGTATCACAATTTTTTCTGTCGAGACTGCTTTGATATAGATGAGCTCTTGTTCACAAACCAGTGCCTTGATACCTTTGTCCAAATATTTTGCAACCAAATCAAGCTTCTTTGTACCATAGTCATTTTCATAGCTCTTAGCATCGTTGTAATAAAACTTTCCTCTGTCAGTCACCATACGAAAAGACCCTTCTCCATTCTCTTCACTTCCTAATACGAAAAGAGTTTCCTCCTTAATCTTCTGCTCCTTAAGCGGCACAACTGCGATAATCGCATCATACAATTCCAAAAATTCGCGGAGTTTCATTGGTTGTTCTGATTTGGTAAATTCAAAGGATATTCCTGAATATACTGCCTGATAATCCGGATACTTCAATATCAGTTTGTCAATCAGCTCTTTGCAGGTACTATAAGTCAGAGCCTCCATCGGAGCTCTATTAATATTGCTCTCAATGAGGCCCATCTTCCATACTGCATTTACATATGTATCATACCAGCCTGACATATTTTCATTTCCATATGTAATGCCCATACTCAGGCTTTCTCTCTCTGCTTTATTATATTCAAGGAAGCTTAGCAGGCGGTATGCCTCAGCTTGAGCAATACCATCCGTCTGCACTACCGTATTCTCCGGCTCCCCTGGTTTCTGGTCCTTCATACCCCTGATTATATTCACTGTAAATACAACAATGACTATTCCAATACATATTCCTATCAATATAAGCTTTCTCTTTATACTCATAGCTGCTCCTATTCCAGGCCCTGATTAACCTATTGACATAGTTATTATCCCATACGCTAATATATTATGTCAATGGATGTAATATGCGTACAAGTTTATGTTTCACATCGCAAATTAACTTTAAATTCTTTGCAGATGCTATCATTATTCTTTAAAAGCATATGGGGTGGCGTTATGGCAACCCTAATACATAGATTGACGGACCGCTTACTGTTTTCTAAGCCATTTCAAACATAAATGTTTGCTTTTGTCTTTCAAAACCAGTAAGTGGTCCGTCATATAGTGTTTTTGAGCGAACCGGAAAGCTTCTTATTCTTCCGTTGTTTTAAATTCTATGATTGCTTTTACAATATCATCAATCTTTCTCTTATCTGCGAAAAATCTTGTCTCACCGTTCTTAATAATATAGAAGCTATCATCATAAGGCAGGTAGGAAGCGGTAAGTACAGTGTTCTTATCATCATTCAGATGGAAGCTCATGGTCAGATGAGGTGTGATTCCCTCTGCACTGATCTCCTCTTTGATCGGAGCATCGTACTGAGCGGATATCATCTTTTGGTATACGTCTTTGAAGACATCCTCTTCGACCTCTTTGCTATTGTAGAAGTAAGTGGTCTTAACCTCATCTTCTCCTGCATCATTTTTCCCGGTAGCGCGCTCCATGCTCATCGTGTATGCAGAACCGTCAATATCGATGTCAACTCTATCTACCATTTCAATATTTGGAATAGCGACAAATTTGTTTAAGAGGCTGAATACATCCACCTCTACCATATTGTCAATTGCGTCCTTATCTATTGTATAAACTGCACTGTCACCCTCAATCATAACATAATAATTATTATTTTCATCAAGTCCTCCGACCGAAAGCTTATATTCCTTTGGATCATAATAGGTCTTCTCCGTAATCTCCTCGCCGGTATCCGGATCCTTCTCCGGCTCATCAAGCGTCTCTGTCCGGGTCTCCAGGTATCCCAGCTCGATGATAGACATTGGTTGATCCAAGCCATATGTGCTCAGCTCGGTAGGATGATAATCCACACATTTGATATAATCAAAGGTGGTGTACTTCTCCTGCAGAGTAGTAACTGCAGAGCTATCAGCGGTATATCTCTGTGGATAGGGCTTCAAGATAACCCAAGGGAACATGGCGGAACCACTGTTATCCAGACCGTTGTTCTCTTCGTAAAATAACTCAAAATCCTCACTATCACGATTATCCACTGTAATATGGCGAATATTTGCTGCTTCAATCGTCAGATCCTCTGCTACCGCGGTTAGGTCTGTATTGGTAAATTTCAAACCGGAGCCATAGGAATTGGCAAGCAGATACACCTTACCATCCTCATTCACCAGTGCATAATAACCATCTCCGGTTGCAGCCTCATTACCGATTTGAAGAGTCACCTTTGTCCCATCGGATAAAGCAGCCTGAACATAGGAGGTTGGATCTAAAAGGCCAAAATCCTCAAGATTTTCTGCTTTCTCTGCAATTATTCTTGTTGCACTGATATCATCGACAACACCTATGATACTTTTCACACGATCCTGATTAATCGGGCGGCTCTTATCTTCCTCCGCCACCCATACCTCTCCCTCCTTAAGGAAGGTTAAATCCGTATCTTCATAGGTGTAATGTATTGAGACAATATTCTCTGTATTAACGGTTGATAAAGCGATCGTCTCATTCTCCGCCTCTTCCTCCGATACGGGCTCTCGATTCGTATACCAGAAGTAGAAAGCAAGCAAACCTGCCAATGCTAAAAGAAGTAAAATCAGCGTAACCGCATTCTTTTTCTTTCTTTTTGACATTATTTCTTCCTCCTTCTTAAGCTGACAAAAATACCGAACCCCAAGATAGCTGCAGGGATAATGATAATAATGATGCCGCCCCAAGCCAAGGCCTCAGCCTGAGAAGGATAGATGTATTCTGATTCCACACTCTTGGTAGGAATGGATAAGGTGGAAACACTGTCACCGGCAAGGAAGCCAACGGTTCCGCTTAATAAATCCCTGTTACCGTAGCCTAAGGTACTGTCATCAAAGGTAAATTCTGTTGTAAATACGATCAGCTTTGTCTCCGTACCATTATAAGTGTCCGTCGCAGCAATACCTACGTTAAAGGGTCCTTCCAGGTCTCCTGTCTGCTTTTCTGCAGTAGTGATATTCTCGGGATTCTTAGCATAGGAAGCCTCCGAAGTCGTTAATAACGGTGTAATCGTTATGGAGCTCCTCATCGTATCGGAGGCTTCCACAACCACACTTTGAGGCATGATGACCGGAACATTTGTACCGGCTGCTTTCGAGGTAATATCATGGTTCTCCACCTTCGGTAAGAGAAACATCGGATTATTGGAATAAAGCATATCCATATTACCTTCGAACACGATGCCATTCACTATTTCCATACCATAATATTCTAGGATTGATACATAATTCTTAAGTCCGGAGGTTTTGTAATTTACGGTAGCAATCATGCTTCCGCCGGCTGCTAAGTAGTCCTTAATCATCGTTGTCTCTTCTGCTGTGAGATCCGTTGTAGGAGCATTCAGGTATAAAATACCGCAATCCTCCGGTATACTGTTCGCAGAAAGTGTTTTAAGCTTTTCTACGGAAACATTCATTTTACCCATTGCTTCATCGAAACCGCTTCCTGTCTCTGTCTCACCATGACCCTCTACAACATACATCACAGGGAGGTCGGCACTGGTTACATACTGAATGGCGGAGGTTAATTCACCTTCCACATCGATGCCTGTAGTATTGGTAGAATAGGTATTGTAATCCATCTCCTGCACCAGCATATCGTTGTAATCGATGTATTTCGATCTGCCATTGCTATTGTTTACAACAATAAAGCTGTTCTCAGAGATTTCTTCCTCCGTATAATTCCCCGCAAAGGTTGGATATAACACCGGATCCTTGTATTCCAGAGTAATTTTATCAGATAGGCCATCATATTTCTGGACAACCTTCTTGAATAACTCCAGCTCATTACCGGATTGTACCATATAAAAGATCGTAATATCATCGGTTAGATCCGATACCAGCTCTTTTGTATCCTTAGTCAGGGTATACATCTTTTTGGAGCTTAAATCCACCTGAATATTTAAATTTGTCACCAGCATATTAACTACCAGTATGATTATGAACACCACCGCTGTCACCGCAGTAATATACATTCTTCCACGAAATTTTCTTCCGGAAAAGGATGCTTTGATTTTTCCGAAAAAGCTTACTTTCTCATGATCCATTGAACCTGTTTTTTTCACGGTATCATTCTCCTTTCCCTAGCTAAATCTCTTCTTATTAATCATTTGAGTAGTTAAGAAGATAAATAAGAAGGTTACGCTCAAGTAATAAACAATAGCTGCCACGTCTAAGGTTCCATATGCAAATGAGGTATAACGGTTCAGAACGGACACCCATCCAAATACATTAATAACAGAACCATCGAGCAAGGAGGGCTTCAGATAATAAACAGCTGCCAGGGCTGCTCCTCCGATCACTCCAAGTGCGAGTGCGACGGTCGTGTTCCTTACCATGAGATAAATGATTGCGCATACCACCAAAAGAAGTACCGCAAAGATTGCGACTGCCGCCTTATTGCCGGTGGGCAAAATGCTTGCGATGCCATCCATTAAAATCGTAAAAATAAATACGATAAAGGTAATGACAGCAGCTACAACCTGACTCTCAGTTAAAGAAGAGATAAAAAGGCCGATACTTAAATATGCTGCTCCGAGTAAAGCAAATCCCAAAATACCCGAATAGGCTGCTGCCATAGGCACTGTACCATACTGCTTCATAATCAGAGGGAAGGTGCAAACACTAAGCACGACAATGCCATAGATTGTAAAAACAGCCAGAAACTTTCCTAATACAATGGAGGAAGCAGTTACCGGCGAAGTATATAACAGCTGATCTGTCTTCTGCTTATTCTCCTCGGCCATCAGTCTCATTGTTAGTAACGGAATTAATAAAGCCACAAGGAAGGTAATGGAGGATAAGGTCTGCTCCACATTAGCAGAACCGTATAATAGGTTCTGAATTACAAAATAAATACCGATGATCACTAAAAAGATGGCAATGAATACATAGCCGATCATCGAAGTAAAATAGGATCGTAACTCCTTCTTATAAATCGCCAGCATCTGAGTTTACCTCCTCATCATTTATGATAATTTCATCCGCCTCGTCCGCTTCTTCATCAAAGGTCGGAGGAGCATCTAGTTCAATCGGTGTAGGCTTCTCCTTGCTGGTAACCTTGAGGAAGATATCCTCTAAGCTCATGCGGATGGATTGCATCTCAAGAATCGGTGTCTTTGCTTCGCATAATACATTGAAAACCTCCTCACGGATATCCTCTTTTTCTCCGCAATATACCGTCAGCTCGATAACACCTTCACTGATCATCGGATGTTCTTTGATCTTTCTGATTCGCTTTACCTTCTTCAGTGCTTGAATAATGGTAGTCTTATTTCCCTTAACCGATAATCTCATGCCCCCGGTGGCACCCAGACGATAGCTTAAGTTCTCCGGCTTGTCGCTTAAGATGAGCTTTCCTCTATCAATAATCATTACCGTATCACATACTGCACTAACCTCCTGCATAATATGTGAGCTCAAAATAATGGTATGCTTCTTGCTTAACTCCTTAATCAGCTCTCTTATCTCAATGATCTGCTTTGGGTCAAGACCTACCGTCGGCTCATCGAGAATGATCAGCTCAGGATATCCCATAATTGCCTGGGCAAGACCAACTCTCTGCTTATAACCCTTTGATAGATGCTTAATCAGACGCTCAGACATCGCGGTAATTCCTGTTGCATTCATTACCTCCTCGACCATCTGCTTTCTTTCACCCTTTTTAATCTTTTTCAAATCAGCGACAAAGGTCAGATATTCCCGAACTGTCATATCCGGATAAAGCGGTGGAAATTCCGGCAGATAACCAATCATCTTCTTTACTTCCTCCGGCTCCTCGGCAACATCTACACCATTCACAGTTACAGAACCTTCTGTTGCAGATATATAACCTGTAATGATATTCATGGTCGTTGTCTTTCCGGCACCATTAGGTCCCAAAAAGCCCAGAAACTGTCCCTTCTCAACGGTAAAGGACAAATGATCCACTGCGGATTGATTCCCGTAACGTTTCACTAAATTTTTTACTTCAATCAAAATCGTCTCCTCCTTATCGTTTTAGTTTGTCCCTACAGCCAAACCATTTCTTAATCGCTTTAATGATACAACCTAATTTTGTAGATTTTGTGAACAAACTTTGCAAAAATATGAAAATATTAATTTCACTATATAAGATAAAATTAGGCACTCAACTATTGCCTTATATGCTATTCTTAATAAAGTTAACCCCAACGATAGAAAGTACGCTTCGCGAACTTTCTATCGTCATGAAAAAAGGGAGATGTTTTTCAACACCTCCCTTAACCTAATATATTCTTTTAATATATAGAGCGGCCTCCTAGTTCATCAGGTCGCTCATCCTATACATTCCGGCCGCTTTACCGGGTAAAAACTTCGCTGCCTGAACTGCGCCCTTTGCGAAGATTGCCTTCGAATATGCTACATGTTTAATTTCAATAACCTCATCCGTTCCGGCAAAGATTATCTCATGCTCGCCAACGATAGTACCCCCACGAACCGCAGAGATGCCGATCTCCTTCTTACTTCTGGGAACACGTTCGGTAGAGCGATCATATTGATAGGAGTATTCATTGTTCAATACTTCATTCATAGCATCAGCCAATGCCAGAGCAGTACCGGAGGGCGCGTCCACCTTCTTATTATGATGGCGTTCCACGATTTCAATATCAAAGCCCGCGTCAGTAAGAATCACTGCTGCTTCCTGCAAGAGCTTTGTAATCAGATTAATACCCATAGACATATTTGCTGATTGAAGGATCGGGATCTGAACGGAAGCTCTTTCAATCAATGCCAGCTGTTCTTTATTAAAGCCAGTCGTGCATAATACAATACCGATCCTCCGGCTTTTTGCGAAATCAAGCATTTCTTCCAAATTCACAGGTGCCGAAAAATCGATGATCACATCTGCTCTGACATTGCATTGGGTAAAGCTTTGATATACCGGGTATTTGTTATTGCGGTTCTGAACGACATCAATACCGGCAATAATGACAGTATTCTCATCTGCATCCACCAGCTCTGAAATTACCTGCCCCATCTTACCGTTACAACCTCTTAAAATGATATTTGTCATATAATTCCTCCTGTCTGATCTATGTTAAACTGTTTTAATTCCAACAGCATTCATTTCCTTAATCAGACGCTCTGTATTCGCAGGCTCCATCTCGGTTAAAGGCATCCGCAGATGGCCTACCGAAAAGCCCATAAGATTAACCGCTTTCTTCACCGGGATCGGGTTTACTTCACAGAAGAGTGCGTTAATCAAAGGCAGGAGCTTAAGCTGTAGCTCACGACTACCGGTGACGTCTCCCTCCAGGAACTTCATAACCATATCATGAGTCTCTCTCGGAGCGATATTGGATAATACGGAGATAACACCAGCACCACCTAAACTAAGGACCGGAACTATCATCTCATCACAACCGGAATATAAATCAATCTTACCCTCAGTCAGCTGCATGATTTCCGCAACCTGCGCGATATTTCCACTGGCCTCTTTGATTCCGATGATGTTATCCACATTCTTGTATAAAGCAGCAACTGTCTGTGGAGTAATATTGCAGCCGGTTCTTCCGGGAACATTATATAGGATGATTGGAATTTTAACCGAATTAGCTATTTCTGTAAAATGAGCAATTAAGCCCTTCTGAGTTGCTTTATTATAATATGGTGTTACCAGTAGTAATGCGTCTGCACCATATTTCTCTGACTCCTGTGACAGATAAATCGCAGTGTCTGTTGCATTCGAGCCGGTACCGGCAATGACCGGAACCCTCTTTGCCACTTTTTCCACAGTATAACGAATACATTCCAAATGCTCCTCATGAGTCAGGGTTGAAGCCTCTCCGGTAGTTCCGCAGATGACGATACCGTCCGTACCCTCAGCTATCTGATATTCAATCAGCTCACCAAGCTTCTCAAAATCCACCTCATTTGTCTTAGTAAATGGTGTTATAATCGCTACACCGGCTCCCTTAAATACAGCCATCTTTCATTCCTCCTAATCTTCTTAGTGCTTGAAAGGTATGGTCTTGTTAACCATGGATTAAAGCGTAAAAAAAGCCGACTATAGAGTCGACACTAAAGAATAACTTAACGATATCATGATAGAATACTCCCTCTCATGATTCTTCAGTTCAAAATATTCTTTAGGCAGCGCTCCATCAAGTTATTGATGACAGTCATATAATTCTTCATCATATGCCCAGCAATAATAATTCAGGTTATTACCACTTCGGCACTGTTTCCTTTCACTGCATTCATCTATGCCTGACATATCCAGCAGTTACTCTTAAACAATGCACCTCTACCATAAGCATTTTATAATTGTGGTTTCATATTATCATTATCTATTTTTATTGTCAATAATAATTTCAAAAACGCTTCCCGGATATGTGCTACGCGCAAATGTAACAGTTCAGCCATAAGCAAAAGATTCAGATATCCAAACAGAGATTAATATCACTGTTTGGATATCTGAATATATTTATTTTACATTGATACACAACGAATTCATAGCAGTATCAATCATCAACCATATAATAAAAATCTGAATTCCTAAATTTAACCGGTCTAATACTCTTCCAGGTACTCCAGCTTACTTACCGAAACTTCATAAGCAATCCGCTTCTCAAAATCAACCTCATTCATCTTCTTCTGATACTCTCTGCTCTGGATCCGCCCCCAGATCTGAACATGACCGCCTACTGCAAAGGTCTCAGCAAATCTGGCATTTCTTCCCCAGCAGATGCAAGGAATATAGTCAGATTTTCCATAAGGTCTGTTTACCGCTAATAGAACATCTGCTATCTCTCTTCCCAGCGGAGTCTTGCGATAAATCGGAGGCTTACAAACAAACCCATCCAAGAATATATGATTCGGTTTTGCGTTCTCTGACAATTCATCTACCATCTTTACCTCACGCGCAAATACCGAAAGCACTAGCTTATTTTTACTCTCTTCATGGCGGTTATAGGAACGAAATTGCCCTAACACCTCAACAAACTTACCCTTATAATCCTGTTTTACATCAATGAGTCGTTCCGATACCATAACCGGTATCATGTCATAGGAATTACTTAATCTGCTGACTACTACCTCCAAAACATAGAAGCCTTCACCGAACACATCATGACTGAACGTAAAATCACTGATTACCTCTCCTGCAATACTTACTTGATTGTTATCAAATACTTTATCTGTCATAACCGTACCTCTCCTTCCTTCCGGCGTATTTATACGCCATTCTGCTCTAAAATGTGGTATGAATGCGCAACATAATCAAAAGCTACTATCATTCACCTATGATTAAATAT
>JAEZKL010000164.1 GCA_023415475.1 Bacillota bacterium
GATAATATCTGCCGTGGTCCGTTATAGCAAAGAAATCGTAACCGTGTCTGCGGTAGTTTGCGGCAACAACCTCCGGGATTTCATGCCAGTCGGATAGATCCGTGTGCATATGAAGGTCGCCCATGAAGGGATACATATTGCGTAGGTCGCCGTCAACGGCATATACCGGGAACTGGTTTATCTTACCGCCCTCGGCAGAAAAACGGAGAAAATACATCTGCTCGGTGTGGAATGTATGTTTTACAGTAAATCCACCCTCTTCGTTGCATACGATATCGGACTCCTCAAAAGAAGCCTGAACGGGATAATCGCGCGGGCAACCGGTATCAAGCGCGCATATTGTAAGGGTATAGGTCCTGCCGGACTCAAACTCGCGTCTGCCACCGAGAGGTCTTATTTGGATTTCGGTCTCTTCACCCGTATTCATTACTAACGGAAAGACATCATAATTGTTGAGGTTATTACTTTTTTCATATTTTTCAAACGGCATACGGATACCTTCTTTCATGTTTTATTCAATACTTAAATTTTTCCTACGCGTGACATCAAGACTACCGTCTCCACATGAATGGAGACTCAAAGTAGCCATACCTATTTTTTGGTTAGGCTACATATTGTCTCCACATGCACCGTCTCAGGAAACATGTCCACTGCACATACCTTATCCACTTTGTATCCCTTCGCCTGGAGCACCTCAAGGTCTCTGACCAGTGAGGTTGGCTTACAGGAGATATAGACAATCCTATCTACGCCAAAGTTAATGATCTTGTCCAGAGCCTTTGGATGAATTCCATCTCTCGGCGGATCCAGTACAATAATGTCCGGCTTATCCTCCAGAGAGTCAATGACCTTAAGCACGTCACCGGCGATGAACTCACAATTACTTAGTCCGTTTAGAGTTGCATTCTCCTTCGCTGCTTCGACTGCTTCGTCAACAATCTCTACTCCTGTAACCTTGCCGGCTACAGGTGCCAGTAGCTGAGCGATCGTTCCGGTACCACTATATAGGTCAAAGATCCTTTTATCCTTAGTCTCTCCGACATACTCTCTGACCTTGGAATATAATACTTCTGCTCCTAAGGAATTCGTCTGAAAGAAGGAGAAGGTCGATATCTTGAACCGGAGTCCAAGTAACTCTTCATAGATATAATCTCTGCCATAGAGCTGTACGGTTCGGTCACTCTTCACCACATCGGCCTGACTGTCATTATAGGTGTGGGAAAAGCCAACAAGAATACCCTTAAGCTGAAGTGCCAGCAGCTGCTCTAATAGCTCCGCAAAGACATCCTCGTTCCCGTTGGTGATTTCCTCCTGGGAGGTTGTGATGATATTCACCAGGATTTCACCGGTCTTTACTGCTTTTCGGATGAGCAGATGACGCAGATACCCCTTATGAGTTACCTTATGAAAATAATCCATGCCAAATTCTTTGCAGTAATTTAATACACAGATAAGGATCTTATTAAAGTCTTTATCAACAATCGCACAGTCATCTGCGGTAATAATATCGTGGAAGCTGCCCTTCTTATGAAGACCAAGGGCAAGTGGACCGTCCTTATATTCGTCACCGAAGGAAAATTCCATTTTATTGCGGTACCCCCATTCCAACGGACTTCCGAGAATACCCTCAAAATGATAATCCCCACATACCTGATCGATCAGCCGTTTTACCTGACTCTTCTTCATCTCCAGCTGGTCCTCATAGGACATCGTCTGATAACTGCACCCCC
The DNA here is from genome assembly GCA_023415475.1 of Bacillota bacterium. Taxonomy (GTDB): domain Bacteria; phylum Bacillota; class Clostridia; order Lachnospirales; family Lachnospiraceae; genus Mobilitalea. The sequence goes on from JAEZKL010000164.1 coordinate 1,731, forward strand.
CGCAGTAACCAAAGCTTCTGCAGGCTCCATCTCTCGTCTCCAGAGGTGACTTACACACAACCTCCTTTAGATTCCCTTCCGACTTGCCACTTCGTATCTTACTAACAGCAAAATTAATTTTCTGACCGGGCATCGCATTCTTGACAATCACCTTCTCGCCTTCAAACTCTACGATTCCTTTGTTCGGAAAATCAACTCGTGTAACTGTTCCTTCATATATCTGACCTTTTTTCATCTATGTTTTATGAGCCAATCCCTTACAAGCTTCCATCCTTCCACTCTTTTTTACTTTATAAACTAATACATGCTTCATATTACATTATTTCTGTAGAAGCTATGGTTGGATAAGGGATGACTCCGCCTCCTTCTATTTTAAAATATCTCATTTACCGTATCATATTATAACGGTAAATGAGATAAAAGTCTACCTTGGGTTCGATAATCGCTTGGCCAGTTCTTCCATATGGAACTGATTGGTGCCGCAGCACCCTCCGAAGATCTTTAGCTTATATCGATCACGCAATTCCATCATCCCCTGCGCCAGTTCTACCGGATCGGAGGTGATAATCTCACAGCTGCCATCCAGTTCCTCCGGTGACAGAGGTGAGGCATTTGCCTGTATTCCTGTAAAATGTGTCCGAACAAGCTCCGTCTGATTGAACTCCTTCGATAATGCCATATCCAGATTGATAGGATGAATACAATTCGCCATATAGGTCAGCGGTTTAATCATTACATTCTCTTCCACCGCTCCAATTGCATCATGTATAGAGGTTCCGTCGATGAGTCTTCCGTTGTTACGTACCATAAAGCTTATGATATAAGGAATTCCCGTATCACCCATAGCTTTTGCCATACCAATAATTTCAGGCATCGCTGGCATGATACCCGCATATAAGAAATCCACCTGCTCCTTAGCAAACAGCTCCGCCTGCCAGGAGTGAAATTCGTAAGCCTCCTTCTCTGATAGTACCTGTGTGGCTTGATAAGCATCACCCTTACAACCCATTAACGCGCCGACATAGATATCCTTACGGGCTTTATCCTCCCGCAGGCTCTTCAGTAAATTCACATTATCTCTGATGATTTCCTTACCAAAGGAGGATCTCCCCACATTATATCGATTCGCTCTTCTGGTCGGCGTCATCAGCATGATCGGGAGGTTATAATGATCTGCAATTCCCATATACTGCTCATAGATTTCTTTCATGGCAGCTCTGGCTCTTTCCTCATAGACAAGACTTGCATTGGCTACGATGGGATTCGGATACACACCATACTCACCTCGCAGGCGCACTCCCAGGGCACCTTCAATCATAATCGTTTTGCCGCTATCAAAGCATTCTCGTATATTCATCGATCATCATCTCCTGTTCCCGGTCACTTAGGCCTTAATTATCATCTCATTTATATTCCTTTGAAGCCCTTCGATATGATTCTTTTCTATATTTTTCATACTGCTAAGCTTAGACAGCACACCATTCACCTGTCTTCTCACATTCTCAAAGCTTTCCTTTGATTCAGTGATACGCGACTGCATGCACCAATCAGCAATTAATCCGTCAAAAAAGAAATCGGCAAACTTACCAAACCCGTCCGTCTCAAAATGGATATCATTTTGAATCCGAACATCGGCGAGCTCTGCTCGAAACTGTGACAGCTTTCTCTGAATCACATCAGCTTCTCCCTTCGCTTCATCAATATGGGAATGCTTCATCAGATCGCTGACCAAGCCTCCACCCAATAAGTCCCAGGTTCCCCAGCCCTCAGCACTATCAAGACTGTCTATAGCAAGATCGATGTGGCTGCATACTGCTTCACCTGCCCGGATTGCCTCATCTATCTCAGACAGATTATTCTTAGCCCGGCCTAGCTCCTCTGTAAGCTTCAGAATCTGCTCCGCAGTACCGGAATGAGAATTCAGCATATGCTCCTTCTTCTTCTGAAACAGGCGGTCATAGCTTTGCTGACTATCCCTATACCTGACGAACTCCTCCTCGTTAAGCTTTATTTGATCCCTTAGCTGCTCCAATTCATTCACTGCCTGGTCATATTTCAGCTTAGCGGCGAGAGCCTCTCTCCGCTCCATCTCCACCTGTTCTCCCAGCTTGCCAAGAACCGAATAGAATAGATGTGTGAGGCTCTTCGCCTCAAGCTTATCAACATCTTCATTCTCCTGCTCTAATGCATTCTTAAGTTCCTCTACCCTATCCGCTAATTCCTTCTGCTGTCTCCGCAGCTCTGTTAACGTCGAGCTTATTTTATTATAGCGAAATACCTGTTGCTGCGCCTCTTCCAACTGTTGATTGATCTCTTGATACATGGGAACTCCTCCTATTATACTAATCATTCCTGCTGCCGATACGCCGCGAATTTGGGCGGCAGCATATCCTGCTCCGGCTGTAGCTTCCTTGTTTATGTATCCCAATTATTTCTACATTATCATACCCTGCCATGAGATTTCAACTCATTTTACAGATATAAGCCGGCCTTCTTATATTATAATCAATATACAGTGAAAGACCATTAGAATTACCTTAGAATTGAGTTAATCCTCCTAAGCTCGCATTCTCTGCAGTAGCTCCACTCCCCATCTCATCAGGCTGGTAAAGCTACATCCCTATCTTCCCCTACTCCCTCTTATTGGTTCCCAAAGAACACAGCATCGCCATGGCATCCCTGAATTGCTGCCTATATATCTCTTGCTCCTCCGTAACCAGATAATTCATAGTAATCGCCATCGTATCCTCTAATGTAACGACACCGACAATCCGTTTGGCATTAGGAACTATCGGAGCGACAAACCTTAGGTTTTCGATACGATAGCTTCCATAGGTATTTGGAATTCCCAGTCTGGTAAGATTAGTAATTCCCAAGCCTCTCGGATTTCCGTTATATCGGAACATATTGCTGAAGCTCTTTGCTATCTTATCCTGGTAGTCTGCATAGGTATAAAAATAAATGGCATCCAAAATGGTAGGCTCTATTTTACTCATGAATTCGAGTACAAAGTACTTCTTACTCACATTTTTCAATTTTTGATACAATTGTGCTTGAATTGCTGTTGCATTCTCCCAGAAGGAGCTTACCTTTGAAGGTTCATATTCAATGGATATTCCACTGGCGAAGTTACCCATTCCTTCGTACCCCTCCGGTCGTACGCTGACCGCATAACCGGACTCCCTCTCTGTCTTTATGGCAAGGAGTAGGGCCGTCGCGATAGCAGTATTAATAGTGATCTTCTTATTACGGCATTCCTCCTGCAGCCATGCTAAGTTATCCCCGGAAATCACAAAGTCCTCTATCGCAGTCAGATGGTTATCCCAATAGTGCTGAAACATTGAAAGGAATTCCTCATAACGAAATACTCTTTTCACCTTATTCCATTGCTTATTCCCCCATCGTACCAACAGCCTGACATGGGGCTTTAACCTGGCGGCTTTGGGGATATCCTTTTGTGTACATATTCTAATCGGTATTCTCTCACAGCTTAGTTCTTGATTACCCAGTGCAGTCATAATATCACGAAGAAGAAAGGTAATCGCTAATCCGTCTCCACAGAGGTGATGCGCTATAATGATCAGTTTTATTCCTTCTGTTTTACGCAATATAAAGAAGCGTACCAGTTCTCCGTGTACAAAGTCAAAGGCTATCCTCTCCTGCTCATAGATCAGCTTCTTCCAATCTTCCTCGTCGTAGCTTTCCCTCAGCTCAATCTTCACAACCGCCTCCGGTATGGCTTCGTAAAAGCCCTCACCCTCTTCATTCAGAACGACTCTGCTTCGAAAGATATCATGCTTATCTAGGGCTTTTCTGATAGCCGTCTTGAGCTCTTCGATATTCGGATTTCCCCCAATGTTACATGCCATTACTATATTAATGGCCGGTGCATAATAATGGATACGCTCTGTTAATAATCGATGCTCCATAACCTATCCCCCACCTATATTTTTTTACATTTTTATACGCTTCTTCAGCCTTATGGAATCATTTAAATGGACGATCTGGTGTCTGGTGATCGGCATCTGAATGATTCCGGCTACCGTCTTCTTTCCCCAGAAATCCAGTAACCAGACGGCATCCGGGTGCTTTAATACTCCACCGACTCTGACAATTGCCTCGATACCATCCTTTGATACCTTACGCTTCATATCCTCCGGCTTTAAGGCTTTGATAATTTCCTTCGTCCGTCTACCAACAGCATTACGATACTCATATAAGGCATCTTTATCTACCTCATTACTGAAATCGAGAATTTCCTCATCAAGCATGGAATTGCCGGTATCGGTGACCTTGGTATGAAGTCTTTCATGCCACCCCTGATCCAGTATCTGCTCCTGCCCTGCTATTAAATAATTAGCCGTCAGGTCCTCGATCCTTGTAATATGCCAGATATTCCAGGCCACCGTATCATCCTTAACCGTAGGCATCGTACGAAATGCCTTATCTGTAAGGCCTTCCCATATCTCATCCATGAAGGTATCCGTACTTCCTGCATATACCTTCTTACTATGTACAAGAGAATGCATCAACAATAACAACTGCTGCATCTCCTCAAAATGCTCTTTCTGCGTAATAAGCTCCTTCAACCTCGCTTGCAGCGGATTCCAATCACTTCCCGGTTGAAACATCACTCCACTCCACCTTTCTCTTCTTTATCAGTGTAAATCTTATGATACATAAATACTGCGTTTTATCACCAACACTAATCCTTATTAATTCCAATATTAACACCAGATTATACCTTTTTTCATTATATGTAAATCTATTATTTCACATACGGTGTAGGACATATTCAAAAATGTCAGCTTCGCAGACATTTTATGAATCGTGTATAAAAAAGCGGGGCTGCCACAAAACATTCATCGTTAGCTAAGGTAAGGATAACATGCATCCCATACCTTAAGCTAACTGATGTATTTTGTAGCAGCCCCGCTATTCTAACACTTACTTCTTCTTAATAATGGGGATCCAAATCTCACTAATGTAATCCTCTGCATCTCCGTCACCATCGGAGTACCATTCAAGCTCTGCTCCTCCTGCGTGCTCATAGCCGGAATTCGGGAACCATTCGGTGTATACCCGTTTCCAGACATCCTGGATTGCCTTAGGCATAGGCCCTATGCATTGGAATACGACCCATAGACCAGCCGGAATAATCAGCTCATCCATACCCTTCGGAACCTCTGCATCCGAGGAACTGGCAATAAAGTAATCAAATTCCTTATCCCTGAAGTTGGCACAGATGCCAAGAGCACCGGTCGGGTTACCGTTGGACAGTGCAATAATTTTATCGTAGGTACCATCTTCACAAACCTCCTGCCATATCTGCGGAATACGTAGGAAGTTCTGCCCTCCCATTGCATTAACTGCTTCCTTCTTACCGATAAATCTCATCCTTGGTTTTTCTTCAATTTTGTAATTCATTTCTTTTCCTCCTTTAATCGACATCTGGAAGGTAATCCTCGGAAAAGACTTCAGCAGGACACCATTCTCTCTTGCGGCACTCGGGGTGATCCCGTGCATGTTAATGAAAGCCCTTGTGAACGCAGTCGGTGAATTATAACCGTATTTTAATGCGATATCGATTACCTTATCGGATGTATTGATCAGATCCAGAGCAGCCATTGACAAACGTCTCTGCCTGATATACTCACCGAGTGTCATATCAGATGCAAATGCGAAGATTCTTCCAAAATGAAAGGTGGAACAACAGGCTATCTTCGCCACCTGATTATAATCAATTTCCTGGTCCAGGCTCTCTTCAATATAACTGATTGCCTCGTTCATACGCTTTAGCCAATCCATAGCATAACCTCCCTTCGATTAAGAGTCTACTATATTCTGTTATCTTCTTCCTCTCATTCTCTGCCTTTTTATGAGAGGGATTATCCGGGTACTTCATTCTATGTTCTAATTTCTGACTATTAATTTATGTTCATTCATTGATCAAAACGTAGCCGACGTCGGTCCATTCTACTGAACACTGCAAATCTGTATCAGCCTAGAGAATGCAAAGAGATTATAGGTTGCCTGGGAATACCCAAAAGCATCTCCGATCGCGGCACTGTCCATTCCTGCTGCCTTTGCTGCATCAATACCGGCTTTTGCATCCTCAATGACCAGACACTCGGACGGTTCCTGCTTCAGATACTGAGCCGCCATCAAAAATATTTCAGGGTCTGGCTTTGACTTAATAATGTTATTACCATCCGAGATTGCATCGAAGAAACCACCTAATCCAATCTGACTAAGTATAAATCTCGTATTCTTATTGGATGACCCGATTGCAAGCAACAGACCTCTGGTTCTTAGATGCTCCAGAGTCTCTTTAACCTCTTTGCTCAGATCCTTAGGAGACATCTGCTTCAAGAGTTCTTTATAGATTGTGTCCTTCTCGTCGGCAAGCTTAAGCTTCTCTTCTTCTGAGAAAGGCTCTCCCTTCCATTTCTCAAGAATGATATCCAAGCTATCCATACGACTTACACCACGCAGCCGATTATTGATCTTTTCGTTAAAATCTATCCCCAGTCTATCTGCCAGCTGCTTCCAAGCAAGATAGTGATAATGATCCGTATGACAGATTACGCCATCCAAATCAAAGATTATTGCTTTATACTTCATCCCCCGATACACCTTTCTAATGTATATTCTCCTACTTATGATAGCACGATGGTAAATAATTGACAATAGTGGTTACCTTAGGATATCTAACTTCTCTGTCAAATACTCCTTTTCATAGTTTGATTAAAAGCAATATCATCTGACTGACAAATTCAAGGATTTGAATCAAAAAGGGATGCACCACGACGGCGCATCCCACAAATACACTAACCCAAAGGATTTATCTTCATCACTGTTTCCGAAGCTTCCCTGTCCATACTCAATTGAGCTTGAGGATCATATGCATTGTAATAGCCATGATTCATCATATAGGTAGAAATTCTCTCATGGGAATTGATCGCATCGTCCAATTGCTTACGAAGAGCGTTCTTTACCTCAGGAGTAGTTGTCTCAGCGATAGCCGCTGCATAATTCTTAATCGCGCTTTTTGAGGCAACTAAAAAGTCAGAAGCGATTACCTGCTCTGTCATGTCTGCCATGCCTGCCATATTCTGTATGATATTTGCCATACCTTCACCTGCTTTCTTGGTATTAATAATCTATTGTTCTATCCTAATATCTAGCCTACTGTCGCCTTAGAGCTTGTTTCAAACGCAGTTCCGGCACCGACCATCAGATCATTCAACTCTTTGATATGCTCCTTCGCCGTCTCAAAATCCTGTTGCAACAAACCCTTCAACTCCTCATCCTTTACTAAGGCAGTCATGGTAGCGGATTTCGTTGCACACAAATTCTTAAAGCTCACTAATTCGTGCAGCTCCAATGCCTCACGAGGCGCTAATTGATTTCCAATCTTCATAATTACTCCTTTCTGAAAGCGATAATTCATTTGACTCTACTATTCTCTTCACCGGCGTATCATTTTATACTTAAAGCTTTAGGATAACTTTGATACAATTATCTTCTTTTTTATCAAATATTTCATATGCATGAGAACCATTTCTCCTGTATCGTCATACTCCTCCAGATAAGAAAAATAACCGAATTATTAATGTTAGCGTTTCCAAAGGAGGTGTAAATATTCGGATACAAAAATCCCGATATATTGGGATGCCGTCTTCTGATTAAAAACGGAACCTTCTATATCGGGATTTATCTTAAATAATTAACGACACTGTTATTAGGGCAGATTTATCATGAATTTTGCTTCCGCACCTAATTATTGAGCCCTTCTACAATTGCAGAGTAAGTAACCTGGGCCACTACATCCTCTTCTACGATAAAGGTCAGCTTTGACTCACCAAGTCGATATACATAGGAGGAACCTTCCACTGTATATTCATTGCCATAAGCAGCAGTTACTTCATCCAGCGCAGAACCCACATAAACTCCCTTATCCGTTGACACCGAGTCATCGAGAAGGGTCACATAGGATACATAATCCTTATCACCGTTTGGATAGGTACCAAGCTCAAAGCCGTTATAGGAATAGATCTTATCCAGACCCTGGAATGCACAGCTGGCAGCTTCAAAATAATCAACCGACTCACCGAGAGCTGTGACAATCGGAGCAGCATCCACATTCATCGGAATTTTGACATCATTATATTCAAAAGAAAATCCCTCGGTGTTCGTTCCTGTTGGCTCCTGTGTATTATTAGCAGTATTACCTGCAGCCTCTTCGTTTCCCGGCTTCGTTGTTCCTGCATTGCTACAGCCTGTAAAAACAAGCATAATAGCAAATAATAAAATGAATCGTTTCATTTTCGTTGTCATATAAAACCCTTCCTCCTACTTTAATCATTTATGTTTTCCCGATGGTAACCAAATTATCCTGATCACTTATCCGTTATTCTTCTATGGACTGGGCAACGGCCCCATAGCTTTTTAGATAACCGTACTCCTTTAATTCTTTCTCCTGATCTTCCTTCATCGAATAATAGAAATCCACCTTTTCCTGCCATATCTTCGACAATTGTCCGTCACTTCTGCGATCCGGCAGCTGGTATTTCTCCTGCAGAAGTTGTCCCAGATATCTGGTGAACTTCTCTGCACCTGACAGATTCATATGCAATCCACCGTCATAGGTGTCCGTATTGTAATCGATACCCATGTCTGCTGTAAATCTAAGAAAATTGATATAGGTTAAATCATTCTCCTTGGCATACTCGGCAATCTGCTCATCCCACTCCTCATACCAATAGGGATAGACACTTGGAGATTTGATCAGCACCAGCTCGATTCCATTCTCCTTACACAGCTTTGTCATACGCTCCAGATAATCATAGCTGTTTTGACCAAAGCTATAATCCGGCAGCTTCTTGCCCTTTGGCACTACGGTTACCGGTTTCGTATCGACTCGCATCAAAAACCCATTATGAGATAAGGTATCCTTATGAAACATATATTTCACATCTTCACCCGTAAGCTCATTCCATCTGGAATGATATCTTAGCAACGGGAACAGGTATGTGATAAATGCTTCCTCCTCCATCATGGAGGCCTTGATTGCACGAAGCTTAGGCATAGACAGCTTCATTCCATCCAGAGTCAAGCGGTTATAAGCTTCCTTCTGCGGTTCATTGTATTTCATCGAGAGAGCATTAAATACAACAACCTTCGGTTTCTCATAGATCAGAGCTTCTTCCAACAGATAATAGGACTGCCAGATCAATTGCTGTGCGCTTCCCCTGATATAGCTAGGGATACCGTACTCCTCCCATAGGGTAATCGGTGATATATTCGAGAACACCTCACAGTCACCGATAAATATAACATCATGAGCCTTCACCTCATCATAATATTCCTCAATCAGATTACCTTCATGAATGGAGGACATGTATTTCGGCATGAACAGTCGCTGTAGCAGTGTAAGAACAAGTAACACAATCAGCACTGTGACTATATTGATTAGTATCTTTTTCTTCATTCCTATTTGCCTTACATACTTTATAACTGATAGAGCCCTTTTTCTTCTGTAGTTCCTAGAACTGACTGTAGATAAACTGGCTGGAATCATATCCGACCCCATAAGCACCAAGAATAAGTATCATAACAAACAATAGGGCATAGGCTGCATATCGAACCGCTAAAGGCCTTGCTGCAAGCTTCTCTCTCACACTTCCGCTTCGTCCGATCAGACTTACTGCAAGCATCAGAATAACTGCTGCTATCAGCACCAGATAATCAGACAGTGTTAACCCAAGCTGCATTAATCCACCCGTAAAGAGCTCTCCGTAGTTCCATCTGGTCACAATAGTTCCATACATCTTAAAGGTGGTACCTACATCACGGTAGCAGTCAAAGGCTCGAAGAAAGCTCATGAGCCAGAAGGTGCGTCCCACTTGGAACAGACGGTACCAGAAGGTATGCTGTACATGAAATCTTGCATGAAACTTCTCATATAAAGGTGTACATTCCTGCGATAAAAGTATAAAAAAGCAATTCAGGAGCCCCCATACCACAAAATTCCAGGCTGCTCCGTGCCAGATTCCGGTAATAAACCATACAACGATGGAAGCGATATAGATGGATACTCTTCTACCCAGCCATTCTCCCACATTCTTTTTACAGCTCTTCGACAGGTCCAGCATGGATTTGCTGACAGAAATGGGATAAAACATGTATTCCTTGAACCAGGTTCCCAAAGTGATATGCCATCTTCTCCAGTATTCTGCAATTGATTTAGAAAAGTAAGGTCGTTCAAAGTTTTCCTTTATCCGGATGCCAAGCACCTCAGCCACTCCGATTGTAATGTCAATACCACCGGTAAAATCGGCATATAGCGTGATGGCATAGAAAAACATCCCGACCAAAACATAAACTCCTTGGAATTCCTCAGGATTACGGACAATTGAATTCACACCGACCAAAAGTCGGTCTGCGATGATCAGCTTCTTAAAAAACCCCCACAGGATGCGTTGTAAGCCAAAGGAAATGTTCCTGCCGTCGATGGAATGTTCTGCGAATAAGGTTTCCTTCAGATCATCAAATCGACTGATCGGTCCCTGTATCAGCTGCGGGAAGAAGGAGATAAATAAAGCAAGCTTAAAAACATTACGCTCGTAAGCATATTTCTCACGATATACATCGATCAGGTATCCCATAGTCTGGAAGGTATAAAATGAAATTCCGAGAGGAAGAACAAAGCCGATTAACGGCAACGGCTTCGTTCCAAACAGGTTCAAAACACCGTTAAGGTTCGTGATCGTAAAATCCGAATACTTAAGTACTGCAAGAATTCCAAAATTAATTACAAGGCAGAGCACCAGCCACTTTCTCTGCTTTCCCTTCATCGAAGCTTTATAAGCCTTCTTTCCCTCTCTGTCCAGAATATCCTTATGCTCCTTCAGATAAGTACGCTGCACCTCCTGAAGCTGATTTAAGCGATAACTGACATAATAGGTAGACAGGGTGGTTGCAGCAATATAGATCAGGTATTGTAACCCGGCAATACTGTAAAAGATATAGCTTGCCAGTAACAATAGCATCCACTGGTATCTCTTCGGAATGATATAGTAAATAATAAATAATACAAGAATAAAAAAGATAAAGCGGTATGATGTAAAAAGCATATTGCCCCCTTAACCAAAATTCTGCATCTTCGATGCAGCTCAAATCCTGCTATTCTTCCATTAAGCGTTCTACCATTGCATAGAGAGCCTTAGCAGAATTAAAATTCTTGGGAACAATCTCTTCTACCGGGATTGTAATATCGAATTCATCACTGATATCGGATACGATTGATACAATATCAAAGGAATCAATAATCTTATCATCAATTAATGATTCGCAGGTTTCAAAATCCACCTCCGGGTGAAGTCCGCTTAAAATCTCTAAAATAATATCCATATGTCCTCCTATTTGTACGTAGTTATTTGATTGCCTACGTTACTATATTATTTGTTTTGATATTTTTCTTTTAGCATTACCCGATTTATCTTACCGTTCGAGGTAAGAGGCATCTCATCAAGAGCTTCGATGATATTCGGAATCATATATCTAGGCAGCTTTTCCTTTAGGTATAAAGCAACCTGCGCATTGGTTAGCTCACCGACGTAATACAGGATTATCTTCTTTTTTACTGAATCAAAGATAGCACAGGCACTTTTTATCCCATCCATCATATTAGCCGCACTTTCAATCTCGCCCAGCTCGATTCGATGTCCCATATGCTTGATTTGATTATCCTTACGTGAAACGAACATAAGCTCACCACGATCATTATATCTTCCGATATCACCGGTCCGATAGATCAGCTCAGGATAAGCCTTATTCAACGGATTCTGAACAAATACCTCGTTCGTCTTGTCAAAATTATTATAATAGCCAAGGGTTAAGCCTGTACCACGGATGCATATTTCTCCTTCTTCCCCCTGCTCCGGTAACCGATTGTTTTCATCCAGTAAGATTATCTCTTTGTTTCGAAAGGGTTTACCGATGGGTATCATCTCGTCGGGAGCGAATTCTCTGTCCACCTCATAATAGCAGGACATACCGGTTGCCTCCGTCGGACCGTACAGGTTAATAAATCGTGCATTCGGTAGATGCTTCTTCCAAAGATTATATTGCTTAATCGGAAAAACCTCACTTCCGAAGGCTACCGTATGAAAATAGCTTGGTATCTCCCTCTCCAATGCTCCAAAGGCAGATATCATCGTAAGGGCAGATACAACCCAACAGACTGTATTAATCTTATGTTCATTCAAAAATTCCACAAGCTGTAATGGAAATGAGAATAAATTCTTCGGAATAATGTACGCGGTTGCTCCGTATTTCAAGGTCGGATACAGCTCTTTGAGACAGGCATCGACGTAAAGCGGAACCTGAATACCGAACACCGTATCCTGGTTCACTCTCAAAATATCGGATAAAGTATCTACATAATCGATGACGGAACGATGACAGGCTACCACACCCTTCGGCACTCCGGTAGAACCTGAGGTGAATACAATGTAGATTGGATCTGTATCTAATTGATGGTTACGAATTTCACTTAACAGCTCGTTCTCAGCCAAATGCCTAATCATCTCATCATAAAGAAGCACCTCACCGTCAAAGGGCAGGTTATTAAGCTGCTTGCAGGTATCATTATCACAAATAACAGCTCTTGGCTTAAGATTCTCAAAAATCAGTTCTATTCGATGCCTAGGCATCTCTTCATCGATCGGAACATAGTAATTACCGGAATAAATAACTCCATAAAAAGTAACAATCTCTCGGGGATGCTTTCCCATGAATACTACAATCGGTTCCTTAGCAAAGCCCTTCTTTCCCAGATAGGTACCGATAGCTCTGGAATAATCATATACCTGTCGAAAGGTATAACCCATCTCTGCATTTGCATAGGCGGTCTTATCCGGAACAATATCAATTATTTGTTCCAGATACTCCATTACATTTCTCTGCATGTCATTTAGCCTTTCCTCTGTTTTTATATTTTCTAATCTTAAAAATCGAATAAACTAGGAGTTACCCCATTGAATTAGTTTCTGCCAAGTGTGCAACGTCTCGCATGCGAGACGGTTTACACTTTGAAGACGCAGGCACAAACTTCCAAGAAAAATCATGTATCACATGATTCATTCTGTGATAAGGGTATTATATTCCGGCTTTAGCTTTGCCTCGCTAAGTATAATAGAACGCATTGCTAAGACCTCCATAGCATCAAGATACCCCTGCCCGATATCAAAGTCTCTCTTAATTAAGGAAAGCTCGGTACACCCGAGAATAATTACCTGTGCACCATCTTCCCGTAGCTGATCGGATACCCTCTCAAACTTATCATATTCGACGGGTTGATTTGCCTTTATATTCTTATAGATCAGCTCTGAAACCGCCTGCTGACTGGGGGTATTTGGCAAAGCCGAGGTAATACCGCATTCCTCCAGCTCCTTCTGGAACATACCGCTGTGAATGGTTCCTTCCGTAGCCATAATTCCGGCACAATGAATTCCCTGCGCCTTCAGATAATGAGCTGTCTCCTTGATCGCGTGTATAACCGGAGCCCCGATTCCTTCGGATAAGGTGTCATGAAAATAATGCGCTGTAATGCACGGAATAGCGATATTGTCCGCTCCTATTCCCACTAACATCCTTCCGATGTCTACCATCGGATATACCGGATTCTCGGAGCTTTTACCAAGAATGTAATCCGTTCTGTCCGGAATGGATGGTTTGCTGTATATCAACATCTCAATGTGTTCCTGATCAATCGTGGCGTCAGTCATCTTAATAATTAATTCATAGAAATAGGCCGTGGCGATCGGCCCCAAACCACCTATCACACCTAGTCGTTTCATAATACTCCTCTTTTCATCAAATTCGGGAAATACCTTGAACAAACAAATCTGCGCTCGATTTTTCAATGCCCCTTATCAAGTATGAAATTCCATTCTTCATGTAATAAGGAAATTGTTATGCTTACTATTTCTCGGGTGTAGCAGGATATAATGATTTATCAAAATTATAATAATTGTTTCCTCTTTTTTTCGTATATTCCTCAACCTGTTTATCGGTAAGCATAAAGGATTCCATATGATCCCTATTCGGACAGGAATCAAAATGATACCAACCGTCACCACAGTTAACAAGATTCCAATAGTGTCTGGTTTTGCCCCCAACCCTATTAACTTCCATATTATCAATCTCAGCTCTTGTGAGCATTGCCTGTGCTACCGCAAAATAAGTAAAACAATCTCCGCTTCCGTTCGTTATTCCACGATAAGCCTCTGCAAGCCAATCCGATTTATCCGAATCCCCGCTATAGCTAATATTCTTTTTAATCCAACGATAAATAGCATATGCTTTCTCACGGCTAGTCATGGTATTTTTAATAATCTTTGCAAATACATCATCACAAAGCTGATTCACCATGTCCTCAGTTACTATGAATTTTTTAACTTTTACATTAATTTTCTTACTTGCTTGATTACCTGCGGAATCCTCGGCAGTATAAGTGACAGTATAGGTTCCCTCCTTCTTAAGATTTACCTTACTGCTATCAACGGAAAAACTTAATTCCTTATCCTTATTGTCCGTAACTGTTACACCCTTCTTATAAGAGACTGAATCTCCGATATAAACCACCTTATCTGAAACTCCACTAAACTCCGGTGCCTGTGTATCCTCTACCACCGTCATGGTAGCCGGCAACTCTGTCGTATTACCAGAGCTGTCCTTTAAAACTAATACAAGCTTCTGTTCACCGAGCTTATTAAAGTCCGGTGCACTCTTATAGGTAGCAATAACATCACTCACATCATCAATATCTTTAATGAAGGTCATAGGTATAGCCTCTTCGCCAAGCCATACCTGTTGATCGATGACTGTTGCCTGAGGTGCAGTTGTATCGACAACTTTAATATAACCGGTAACCGCTTTATTATTGACACTGAGCTCAATCTGATGAGTGGTCGGTTTACTTATGTCTAAGGTTTTAATATCCGTTAGAAAATAAGCTTCGTAATTACCGCTATCCATAAAATCGGCAACCGTTATATTCATTTCAGAGCCTGCTTCTATTACTACCTGGCTCTTTAAATCAAGCACTGTGAGCATCGCAGTCTTTTCTACTCTATTCTTACCACTATCTTCAAGTATAATCGTTACTTCCTGCTCTCCGGGTTTTGAAGTATCAGGAATTTCTTTAAATTTGACATTTACTTGAGTAGCATCCTTCATCTCAACGATAAAAGCTTTTGGATCAACATCCTCACCACGAAGAGCAAGCTGATTTTCCATGGTTGCGGTAGGGGCCACGGTATCTACCACCTCAAGTATTGATGTATGAACCCGGCCTTCCACCTCTATTTTTATTTCATAAACTCCCGGGATGCTTGTATTTAATGTCTTAATATCTGTCAGAAAGCTTCCTTCCTTCTTCTTGTTAAGCAAGAATTCTTCAACATCAACCTGATGATCACCAGCCTCAACGGTTACGGCTTCTGCTACCACCGGTCGCAGCTGAAAAAACGCTAATCCGCCTACAATCAACAGAACCTCTATACTAAGCAGCAGAATTATGACCTGTTTCGTTCGACCTTTTCGCCTTTTATGTCTTTTCATTCCATCTCCTACCTGGATAGATAAATCCAAATTATACATACTATGCCAAAGGACATTTTATGTATATGATATAATCAATCATATAAAAAGTCAAGTTTTGGCATTTATTACCATCGTGAAGAGACCTATGGACTGCCCTTTTCTTATTCTTGGTAGTCCCATCCCCCCTGTAGTATTAGACGATACGTCCTCTTACTTCGTTACAAATTCTTTTTCAGTAATTGTGACAGGGTGCGTCTAAACGCACCTCATGCAATAGCTGTTTCTCATGACGAAACATTAAATCATCTCCTTTTCTGTAAAGTTTGTTTCTTTATAGTATGGTCCAATTAACCAAATTTTACACAAAAGGTTTTATCTTCTATTTTCTATTTACATAGAAGAGTCTGTGTAACGATATCCGAATAAATTTCCAGTCCCTCCGTCTTAGCGATTTGGATGACATTCTCCATCGGCTGATCCCCGGGTAGAAGCACCGTCAAATAATTAATATATTGCTGTAATCGCTCAGGATGGAATATAACCTCCTTTTGTCCACTAAAAATTGCCACATAGAAGATATCTGCCTCAACTAAATCCTGAAAGAAATGACTACCATAGGATAATTCCGGTTCAAAACCTTCTTCCTTCGATGCCACCTCACAGATTACTGTCATATTGCAGAGCTCGGTAAAATGAACCGGAACCCCTAGCGATGGTGTGGTGGTTCCCCAACGTCCCGGTCCGATCAGCATTATGTTCTTCCCCTTCAGTATGTGATTAATTCTTCCAACCGTTCTGGCAACTGTATATTTCTCAGCTTCACTGAGCCTAAGATATGCGGACGGTGGAATATACACGACATAATCAATCGGAAGATGAATATTTCCCCCCATAAAATTACCTTTAGTCAGTATAAAGCAATCCTGCTCATCCACCTTCTTCGGTATGGAAACCGCCTTACCTAATCCTCTCGTCTGTAATGGTCTGCATTGCAGAAGATTCATCTTAAAGCTTCCGTCCGACTTAAAATTTGCCGTGAACTCGATATCCACGGGGTAGTCATAGTTTCTCTGTAGCAAAGCTAACAGCTCCTTCATTAAGGACGGGAATGCTGTGTTCTTTAGCAAACCGTTAAAATTCAAAAGATATGGTGTGATTGTGTTATATTTACCCAGTTCTCTTAGGCGGTCCACTGTCTCATAATCAATTCCTGCAAAAAGCTCCTTTTTTACCTTGATATCCTTTGCTATGATTTCCTCCAACGGCTTTGCCATATGCTTATTTTCTTGCAGAGAAAGCACATCAACATAATGCTGTGAGAACTTCTTACGATCCTGATAGTCAATTAGTGGTACTCGCATTGGGTTATCCAGACTTACAATTCGTACATAATCACCCTCAGTCCGGTCTACTGCTCTGGTACCGAGTCCAAATACCAGTCGAAGCATACCGGCACTGCCGTCCACGCTCTTATCCCAAACATAGAGATTCGAGGAATTACCTACACCTGCAATATGAGGGAAGAAATTATCCTCATAATAATCGCCGGAAACACGCTGGATCAATATCGCCATCTGTTCATCCTTCATGGACAATCCTCGATTCATACGATACTCCAAAGCGTCCTGATTCATGGTACTGGCATATACCGTCCGTACCGCTTGGGCGAAGGCTTCGTAGCGTTCCTGTGGTGTTCCCTGATTGACACAGAATACACTCTCATATTTGCCTGCAAAGGCATTGCCAAAGTTATCCTCCAATAATGAGCTGGAACGGACTATGATGGGGGACTGTCCAAAGTACTCCAGCATCCGAACAAATTGCTCTTGAATATTCTCCGGAAATTTACCGTGCAGAAGCTTCTCCTTTAATTCAGGAGCATACTTAAAGTACCCCTCTTCCGTCTTCTGAAGAGTACGTAGCTTCCACCAGCCGTTCTGTACAATATAAGTATAGAAAATATCTGATCCGAGATAGTAGGAATCATGAGGCTCCATATACGGCATGAACTGCTCCGCTGCCTCGGCACTTACGATTTTTCTGGCAAGCAGCATGCCTACACTCTTACCGCCAATAAAGCCGGTTCCAATCTCTCTGGTGGCGATCTCCAGGATATCACTCAGGTTAAAATATTGATCGCAGAGCTTCAACATCTTGGATTCACAGCCAATCAACAATGTCATAAGCGTACTTTTTAACTTCTGCTGCTCCTCCAACGGTTTATTCAGGCTGGCCCTTGCACTGTGGAATACAACATTCCAATAATCCAACCGATCCTCTCCTCGATGAATACTGGAAAACAGCTCTGCTGCTTCTGAGCTTGAGGTAATACAGGTAGCGTCCTCCTCATGGATAAAATGTGGGAAGAACATGGTTGGGGAGTATCGTTGCCATACCTTCAGCGGATGAATATAGAGCTTATCATTTACATCATATAAATCGAGCAGAAGCTGGGTTGTCTCTCGAATACCCGCAATGGTACTAAAGGTATGCGCATTCCGAATAATCGCAAAATAAGCAATCGTATCCAGCTCATAGAGATAGGGACAGGTAACCCGGAAGAAGTTGCCGATCATAAGATCAGAGAACCAATATTGCAGCAGATCCGTAAGGCAGTCAAATATATAAAAGGTCTGTATTCCCATTGCAGTCACCATATTATGAATTTCTGTTGCAAAGCTCTCAAAGCCTTTTGTAGCATCAATTTTCCGGATAATGATATCGGATGCTTCTTCTAGTAAAGGAGCATGATTACCAAATCGAACATAGACGAGTTTACGATCATCCGCTCTTGCCTGTTCAACATATGGATTAATCATCCTACGGTAGCTGCTGATGGAATTTACCTGCCATACCACATTATCTCCTAACCGCAGATGATCAATCACTTTATCAAAACCGCCAATTCCTGTACTTACCTTTTCATAATGCTGCATAAGATACCTCCCGCCCAAAGTTATTTTATAAGCTTGTTATACCAGAATACAGGTTAAAAAGATAGTGGCTCACTATTGCAGAGTAATTATCATAGGATTCCCGAAAATATTCTAATAGCAAGGTATCTTAAGTCCTTGAGAAATAAAGATATATATCGGTAGGAATAGTTACTATATAATAAAAAACACTTTACTTCAGTACTATAGAGTGTTAAAATTATACTGTGTGAATAACATATCACAACAGATGAAAGGAGTCCTACCGATGAGCAAAAACATCAGAACTACTGCTGTTGACCATTTATTCGAAGCAATCTTAAGCTTACAGGATTCGGAGGAGTGTTATACATTTTTTGAAGACATATGTACCGTAAACGAGCTGTTATCCCTATCTCAAAGATTCGAAGTGGCACGAATGCTGCGCTGCCATAAAACCTATCTGGAAATCGCTGAGAAGACCGGTGCATCAACGGCCACCATCAGTCGTGTCAATCGTTCTCTTAATTACGGTAACGATGGATATGATATGGTATTTGCCAGAATGAAAGATCCATTTTCCGACAAATAAGAATTAGAAGCATAAAACAGCTTCCGTTAAGCCTTAACTTAATGGAAGCTGTTATTATTATTTTTTGGTATTCTTTTGTGTCTCTTCTTTCTTGATTAAGTCAGCTTTCTTTATCCCATCTGTTTTCTGTGACTTCTCTGTCTTCTTATCATCCGTTCTGCTCTCCTTTTTGGAGCCCATCAGGGAGCTATCTATCATCTTCTCAATCATATGCTTTCTCATATAGACGTCAAAGCAAAGCATGCTGATAAAAGAGAACATCGTTAGAAACTCTTGATCCTCCGGGTCGGTTACCTCAGTAAAGGACTCCTTAGCCTTTGTCATCTTGCGGATCATGTCCTTCGTCAGAGCATCGGTCTGCTCCTTCTCCAGTCGGAAGATTTCTTCATAGATATCCTCCAGCTTTACCTTTGACTTATCCCCGTAATAGCGATCGGTTAATGGATTAAAGATACTCTGTATATCATTAATGGATAGGATATTCTTAAAATAGTAGATGAAAATCAAAAGGAACATATGCTCCTTTGTGTACTTCTTCTTATTAGGAGGAGGCAACAACTCATTCTTCGTATAGTTGTTGATCATCGTCTTAGTCAGGAGCTTGTCTTCACTGTAACGTTTTGAGGATTTAAGGTGTTTATCCATAAACGTTGTTACCTGATCCATATATAAATCAATATTCGGTATATCGTCCGGCATGATGTATTTAACATCCTTCAGACTGTCAATCAAACCCTTGATATACTCCTCTTTCGTCATTTCCAATGTAATCACCTCTATTTCATTATATAGTATCCGTTACTAGATGTCAAAGCAAAAAAAAACATGTATCTAGCAAGAAAAGCCAGCTGGCGGGGCATCAGGTTATCCGTAAAGCAGTGAATTCTAAATGATGCAGAATATAGATTGATAAGCCACTGTATGAAGTCGTTGGTATTTAGGTCCTGTATATTATTACGCACAAATGCAGGATTGAAACTGCTACTGCCTCATGTTATAATAAACATATGTTTGTAATTTTACAAACGGATCACTTAGGACAGGCAGGTATAAATAATGAGTATCTATGACACTTTGAATCCCGAACAGCAACGTGCAGTGTATCATGACAAGGGACCTCTCTTGATTCTTGCAGGCGCAGGCTCCGGTAAAACCAGAGTACTGACCCATAGGATTGCGTATTTGATTGAGGAACGGGATGTAAATCCATATAATATCCTGGCTATCACCTTCACCAATAAAGCGGCTAAGGAGATGCGGGAAAGAGTTGATAAAATAGTAGGCTACGGCTCTGAGAATATCTGGGTCAGCACCTTCCATTCCACCTGCGTACGAATCCTTAGGAGATTTATTGATACAATCGGTTTTTCCCGAAGCTTTACCATCTACGATGGAGATGATCAGAAGACTCTGATGCGGGAAATATGTAAATATTTGAATATTGATACCAAGAAAACCAATGAACGTGCAATCCTATCCGTCATATCAAAAGCGAAGGATGAGTTGATATCTCCCGATGAATTTTCGCGTAATGCCGGTCGGGATGCGAATCAACTACGCTATGCACAGGCCTATACAGAATATCAGAGGCGCTTAAGGCAAAGCAACGCTCTGGATTTTGACGATTTGATTTATCGTACGGTTGAGCTGTTTCAGACTAATCCCGACGCATTGGAATTCTATCAGCATCGATTTCGTTATATCATGGTGGATGAGTACCAGGATACAAATACCGCTCAATTCCGCTTAATCCATATGCTGGCCAGTGGTAGTAATAGCTATGGAGAACATGAATATAATCTATGTGTCGTGGGCGATGATGATCAGTCCATCTATAAGTTCCGCGGAGCAAACATTCACAATATTCTGAACTTTGAGAGAGCATTTCAGAATACTACCGTGATTAAGCTGGAGCAAAACTACCGCTCTACCAAGAGTATTCTGAATGCAGCCAACGAAGTAATCTGTAACAATCAAGGCCGCAAGGATAAATCACTCTGGACGGAGAACGAAGAAGGCGAGCCGGTTCACTACACCCAGTTTAGTACTGACTTTGAAGAAGCGGATAATATAACCGCTGAGATCAAGAACCTCGTTGACGACGGTAAGGCAAGCTACAATGATTTCGCCATCCTGTACCGGACGAATGCCCAGTCCCGTCTCTTCGAGGAAAAGCTTCTTATGCGTAACATCCCTTACAAGATTATCGGAAGTGTGAACTTCTACGCTCGTAAGGAGATTAAAGATATGCTTGCTTATCTGAAGACCATTGATAATGGCCTGGATAGCATTGCAGTGAAGCGTATCATCAATGTACCAAGACGGGGTATCGGCTTAACTACTGTTGATCGTGTGAATGATTATGCCGTTCAGAATGACATGAGCTTCTATGATGCCCTTACCCGAGCTCAGTATGTGCCCGGTCTGGAGCGTTCCGCCTCAAAGATTACTCCCTTCATCAGCCTGATCGAGGGTCTGAAATCCAGAGTCCACAGTGAAGGCTATTCCTTGAAGGAACTGATTGATGATATTCTTGATGCCACCGGATATCTGAGAGAGTTGGAACAGGATAACGAGGAGGATGCACAGGATCGGATCGGCAACATCAACGAACTTGTGAATAAGCTGGTAACCTATGAAGAGAATGCGGAGGAACCTACCTTAGGCGGCTTTCTGGAGGAAGTAGCACTGGTATCCGATATCGATACCCTGGAGGAAGGTGCGGATCATATTGTCCTCATGACCTTACATAGCGCCAAGGGTCTGGAATTCCCCTATGTATATCTATGTGGTATGGAGGAAGGTGTCTTCCCCGGTTATATGTCACTCTACGCGGATAATCCGATCGAGGAGATCGAGGAAGAACGAAGATTATGTTATGTTGGTATCACCAGAGCGATGAAGCAGCTCTCCTTAACGGCTGCGAAGCAGAGAATGCTTCGTGGTGAGACTCAGTATAATAAGCCTTCCCGCTTCGTCAATGAGATCCCGAGATACCTTCTCAAGATGACGACTCCTGGCCCTCGTCGCTCCGCTTATCTCTCAAAGGATGAGGATGGTTATCCCACAAAGCACCGTTTTGGTGATATAGATGAAGGAAGCTTCTCTGAGAAGCTTAATTTTGACAAACCGACGCCCGGTAGCTTTAAGCAGAAGCAGGCTACCTATATACCCTATATCGCTGCAGAAACCAAGCAATTCGAAGGCAGTAAAATGGGAACTCTGGATTACGGCGTGGGTGATAATGTAAAACATATCAAATTCGGTATCGGGGTTGTTACAGACATTACCAAAGGCGGCAAGGATTTCGAGGTGACGGTAGAATTTCCTGACTTCGGTGTGAAGAAGCTGCTCTCCACCTTTGCGAATTTGAAAAAGATAAATTAACGCACAATGTGAATAAATTTACTATAATTTTGAAATATTATAGTAAAGCAGCATGTATTGTGATATACTATTGATAGCAAAAACGACATGGTAGAGTTATCCATCTTCCTTGTCATTAATACATGTTTTACGAAAATCTGCTAAGCGGGCTTTCTAATAATTAAGAAAGGAAGTGTTATTTATGGGAACTAAAATTGATGAGCTTTTAAGCACAATGAAACTTGGTGAATTGGTTCACAGAAAAGATCCGATGGAAAAGAGAAGGCACATGATTATCTGTGTCCTGGCAATTATCGGTGCTGTCGCTGCTGTAGCTGCAATTGCTTACGCTGTATATAGGTATATGAATCCGGATTATCTTGAGGATTTCGATGATGATTTTGATGATTACGAGGATGACTCAGAGACGTTAGAAGAGGAAGAACCGACTACTCCAACTTCCGAAGAATAATTAATCAATTGTATTTTGATAACTGCCGCATTATAGGTAGAGAAGATAAAGGAAGGCATATAAACTCATCTCACACACAGGTTGACGTACACCTCTCCGTTTTGTAAGTCTGAATCGTACAAAAAGTACGTTTCAGCCATACAAAACGGAGATGCGTTCGTCAAACAGTGCATTACGGTAAGTCTATATACCTTCCTTTATCATATAACCCTTTGAGCGGCATCAACATAAGTTTATGATTACAAAACAAAAATACATGCATTGTAATTACTTCTTTGCTGCTTTTTCTGCGAATTCGGTGGTTACGATATCGTTATAGGGAACTCTCTTTGTTAATTGACCGGCATCCTCCAGGATATCCTGCAGTAAAGTCAGGCTTCCCTCTTCGAATACCAGGTTATCCTTCCAGGTATCCTGTTCATAATATCTGGTAACGATCATCACCAGCTTCTCCCGTTCTGTCTCTTTGAATTGGGGCTGGATTATTTCAGCAATTTCTTCCGGAGTATGGGTCGCCACATATTCAATACCCTTCTGAATCGCATTCGTAAAGCTCTGGATGACATCCTTATTCTTCTTCAGATAGCTCTTCTTCACTGAGAAGCTGGTATAGGGAACCTTACCGCTTTCAACTCCAAGGGAAGCCACTACCTTACCTACCTCCTCCAGTTCCAAAGAGGTTGCCGCAGGCTCGAATTCGATGGTGTAATCGCCCTGTCCGGAGGAGAAGGCTTGCGATGTCAGACCAAAGTCAATATTCTGGATGATGGTCAGATCCTTCTTCGGATCGATCCCCTGCTTCTTCAGGATATATTCGAATACCATCTGAGGCATACCACCCACTCTACCACCGATAACAGTCTTGTTCTTGATATTTTCCCACTTGAACTCCTCAGTAAGATCCCGGCTTACCAGGAAGTTACCTGCTCTCTGGGTAAGCTGAGCAAAATTGACTACATAATCCTCTGCACCCTCGTTGTACACATAGATCGATGCCTCAGCACCCATGAAGCCGATATCACAGTCTCCGGACAGAAGCGCAGTCATCGTCTTATCAGCTCCAAGGCCATTGACCAGATTAACCTTCAGCCCCTCATCCTCAAAATAGCCTTTTTCAAAGGCTACATACATCGGTGCGTAAAAGATGGAGTGTGCCACCTCATTCAGCGTAAGTTCTGTCAGTCCTGAACTACTTTTGCAGCCTGCAAGCGTCGTTACAAGAATAGTAAGTACGGCTAGTACACATATGAATTTACGTTTCATATTATCCTCCGAAGAAATTCATTACCCTTTTAATATATTCGGAGGGTTGCTATTATTGTGCTAGTACTACTTTTCTTTCTATTTGACAATAAAAAGAGATATAGAAAGAAGCAATTTACACTCATCTTTACAATATCTCTTTTATTTAATTTAATACTCTGTCTCTATCTTTCATTTTCATTCTCAAAGTTTTTCGATATTTCAAAGCAAAGACACCCATCTTCATCATTAAACGCTGAGCAGATCATATCATTATTTATCCTACAAGCTATTCTGCTCTTATACAAAAATGCATTTTCTTCATGGACATTCACTTCATGCCTCTTCTTTTCAATGTACTGACATTTCTCCCAGTCCTTTTCCCGCATAAATCTGTTAATGTCCTCATAGTTATGTCCAAAAGCCTCCTCGCCGCAGAATCTCCAGATGAACTTCTCATCCAGCGCAAAATCATCCAACTTATATTTATCGCTATAATGCAAAGTTCCGGCAGCAATGCCATGCTCTATATCAATTTCCCACAGGTAGTTATTGTCTGTCATGGCATAAACCATCTGATTCTTTCCTAGTTTAAGCCCATTTGGTACCACTTTTCCGCAGCCTGCCATAAAGACCTTATACGGAGAGCTTTCTTCTGCTTTTCCCCTTATCTTCGCCTGACAGACATAATCCGGTTCATCAATGTTTTTTTTACTGTCATGATCATATGTGGAAACACTGATGATGTCATTTTGTACTTCCACGATCCGGGTATGTCTCTGACCGTCACGACTGCAGGAGGAGGCAGAACCGGTAGTAAAAAAAGCAATTCCATCCTTTACCGACATGCTGTTCTTGTGGCGATGTCCCATATGATAATGTCCATTGAACCACATAATAATCTGTCTGTAATCATGTATCAAGTCAACCCAGCGTTGCAGACCGTGATCCTGATCCATGTATGCGTTAGATGCTCTGACATGTACTTCCGGTACCGTCAAAAGTCCGCAACCGGCCGGTGGTGCATGGGTAATCATGATGACCGGCTTATCTGGTTCCTTTTCCAGTTCTGCTTTCGCCCATACAAAATGTTCATCTGTCACGTAACATTCATTCACATAATAAAAATCATCTTTTTCTTGAACATCCATGTGAAAGCAGAGAATTCGGAATAATTCAAACTCCAATACACAATTTTCCGGTTCCCGGCCAAATGCTCTGGTATAATTACCTGAAACCGTTCCTCTCTCAAAGCGCCATCCACCAGCTTCATACTGCACATCATGATTACCGATCAAAGGCAAAAATGTTTTACATTTCAGTTTTTTGAAAGCTTCATCTATCTGAGAGAATACCTCATAAGAACCAAAACCATCCCAGTATCCGTAATCACCCAACAGAATCACCACATCCGGTTCAAGAGAGTTAATTTCTTCCGCAATACCGTCAATGGACTCTCCTTCAAAATATTGCAAATCTCCTACTATCGCTATTTTCATATTTATCATCATGCTCTTTCTTTCGTTTGCTGTCTCATTCCAATATTTCAATCACCGGGCTGCTCAGAATTCCCGTATCCTGCAGGAAATAACATTCCTCCCAGAGACCACTGTCCTTATCCCATGCACAATCTCCTGTAGTCGGATTTTCACTAATCCAGTAATCATTGACTTTTTTCATAAGCTTCTTAATTTCTTCTATTGTTCTCATTATATCCCTCCTCATATAATAAGTCTATAATTAAGTCCTTTATCTCCTCTTAACTTTATATTTATCTTATGCAAAAACATTGTGGATTCTTCCTTCGATCCTTGTACAATATAGCTCATAATCAATTTATTAGTTAATATGCTTGTCATAATTAAAATAAGCTGCCATTAGATGACAGCTCATGTATTATGCTTTTTTGTCCATTTCTCATTTCGTTTCAGTTGGAATATTGCAGCACATAGAGCAGAAACTAATGGTGTGGAAGAAATAATACCTACTGATCCAGCGATTCCTTGCAAAATTTCAATTGTCATCATATCACTATTTAATATTTGAATCATCGGATACTCATATACCTGGAATAATATTAACAGGTTAAATGCCGATCCGACAAATGCAAGTATCAACGTATTTGCCATCGTTCCCATGGCATCCCGCCCGATATTCATTCCGGAACGGAAGATTTGCTTTTTGGACATGGTTGGATTTTGCTCACAAACCTCATGCAGTGCAGATACAATGGACATGGATGTATCCATCAATGCTCCAAGTGCCGACAGTAGAATACCACTAATCAGCAAACCGCTGATTTTCAATGGCGAGTCCGAGGCTCGTATTACCAATTCCTCTGCCTCTGACATATTAAATCCATTCATCGGTGTTAAAATCGTAATAACCCATGCAAAAATTCCAGCCGCTATAACCCCTCCAACACATCCTAAGAGTGCACAAAATGTCTTTTTTGTATATCCGGTCAACATCAGCAATGCGCCTGCACTGGTATAGGCTGCAATCAAAATAGTAGCTAAAATCGGAGAAACTCCTTTTAGAACCAGAGGAATCAAAATATACCAAAGATTAAGCAAAGTAAATATCAGTCCAAATAGTGCTCTTGCTCCCTGCTTTCCTCCTACTACCATCATGAGTATAGCAAAAGCAATCAGAGCTATAATCAATACGCTGCTTCGATCATAATTTGGAATAGAAACTACATATAGATCTCCTGCATCGTTATAATCCAGTCGTACAATAACCCGATTCCCAAACTTTGCATCCACATTATAATATGCATTTACATAATTAACTGTCTCCAGCACAGCTCCCTTATGTTTACCTGTAAGAACTGTTACTTCCAATTCCTGTGCTCCAATACGTCTTCCTTCTGTCCAAGTGTCCGGCGCTGCATTATCGCTTAATACATCTGTAACCTTCGCAACCGCAAACATTCGTTTTTGAGCAGATGATAGCACGTCATCCGGATCCGGACGATTTAAAATTAGAGCTGCACCTATAAATACCAACAGCATCATCACTGCAGTTAAACTTCTCACCTTTAGGTTCTTTATCATACCGAATTCCTCTCTGGTTATAAATAACCAACAAAGGAATGCCACACTAAATTAGTGTGGCAGCCCTTCATAAGTTGTGCCTTATACATATTAACAATCTACTATTTCACTTTGATCGTTTTGCTAATGCTCTTCTTTTGTCCGTTCTCTAAAGTAACTACAACTGTTAACTTAAAGGATCCTTTCTTCTTTGCAGTAACAGTTCCATCTCTGGATACGGTTGCAATAGACTTGTTGCTTACCTTATATGTTACCTTTGCTTCTTCCTGTCCAACCGGATCACCTTTTGTAAAAGCGGCAACCCGTGCTAATTCCTGTGGAAGACTTACCTTTACATTGAGTTTTTTGCCCTTTGCAACAGAAGACTTGACAGATACTGCTGCCCTATCTGCTAATTTGACTGCATCCTTTACCTTCTCTGTGCAAATAACAAAATCTCCACCGCTTAGGGTAGAAAGTCTTAAGGTACCATCCTCTGCTATTGTTTGGGGATTGTTTGGTACCTCTTCTAATGCACCGGTCTTAGCATTCTTATGGTAAATATATGCCTTACTGCCTGCCGATACGGGAAGTGTACCTACTACAGGCACTGTAACTACCATACCTGCTGCTAACGTACCTTCTGCTCCTAGGGAAAGAACCCCTACAGCTTCTTCAGCTGCTTTCGTATCTTTTACCAAAGTAACCGTTAAATTTAGATCTTTTGAATCAGCTGTAACTTTCTTTAATTCAGAAACGGGAATACTAACTGTGTAACCCTTTGCATCTGCATTTGCTACATTGATCGTAAGCTTCTGTCCTGATTCCTTTGCTAATAGCAATGCATCTTTACTCAACACAATATTATTCACAGCAGCATCTTTGACGGTAGGAATCGATAAGTCAATTACTACACCCTTTTTCACCTGGCTATCCGTAAAAATATCCTTTAATGCGTCTGTACCTAATGAGATTGTAATGTTTTCATTACTATTTTTTGCTGCGCCTATCAGTGCTTCCTCACTGATTTTAATTTTTACATTTGCTTTTCCATCAACAATCGTACTTTCCGCTTTATCAACCGTTATTACATCTCCACCCTTCGGAGTAGGTGTTGGTGCAACTGGTGTTGGTGTAGGTGTAACTGGTGTAGGTGTTTCCGGTGTTGGCGTTGGCGTTGGTGTTGGTGTTGGCGTTGGTATATCATTAGGCGTACATACAATATCCCCACGATCCCTAATACGGATACGCGCCGCAAGACCAACAAAGGTACTATCATAAGAAGATAAACCTACTGCAGTAATCAAATTTCCAACTGCTAAATTCTTGATTTCCTTGTCGGTTGTAATATAACCATCAATAAAAATCCGAGCAGTATTTCCTGCGTTATCTTGAACAAGAATCGTCTGAACAGCTCCGTTCGCAAGCTCAACCTTTCCTACCCTTCCGGAAATCTTTACAAGGCTTCCAAGGTATGTCCTGTCATTAATCTGCTTTGCAGTTACTTCCTTGGGTTCTACTTCTGTAATATTACTATCGACCATGGATATACTACTAACCTTTAACTGTCTTTCATCCTGATAAGAAGAAGTTGTTCCCGTAATACGGACCTTCTGACCAATTTTAAAGTCCCCGGCCACCGGGAATGCATTAATACCGGCTGTTTCATCCTGTAGATAAATACAGTCAAAAAATGCTGTGGTCCTATCATATCCGGAGGCGTTGGAGGTAACGATACCTTCTACCGTAAATTTAACACCTTCTGCCGCTTCTTTTTGTACATCTGCAATCTTATCTATCTGTGTCGGGTTTACATACTGGATTAAGTTCTGTAAAATTGTATAGTTCGAGTAATTTAACTCTGCATTGGTGTCTGAAATAGTAGCCTGAATCTCAAAATTACTCATAAATGCTGCACCGTCTACAATGACGAGTGACTGAGCTCCATTTGCATGTGTAACAATCTCGCTTGCAAGCACCATCAGACGATTATCACCGGTTGCATATTCATATTTTGGTATAGCGCTTCCACCAAGACCATCCATATCACAATCCTTGGAATAGGTAGAACTATGTCCGTATACAATTGGCGATACACCCGATGATAATGTAGAAGTTGGATTTCCATCCATATCTACCGCATAAATAGTACCGCCGCCATACTGACTGAAGCGTTGTGTGTACTTGTTATCATGCGGATGATTCTCATCGTATACAATACCTTTGGTTAATGCATTATCCCAATTGTAAGTAGTTAAGTATAGTCTTGCTTTATTTGCTTCACTTCCACCTGCATTTAATACATCATCATAAGCACCGTCATCACTGATTCGTAAAGACGCTCCAACTGCTTCCAGTAGCTTATTCTGCTGTGCTGCCATATGGTCTTCTGCCGGGAAGGCCTTGTAGTTTTCGTACAAATCTGACCATCCGCAAAGTACTAAGCTTCCACCTGCTTCTGAGAAGCCTTTAATCGCTGCTATTTCTTCCTCTGAATAAGTAGCATAGGGTTCTCTTAAAGCAGTACCGTTACGACGGCTCGGTGCTGTCAATACGAGCATCTTATACTTACCGTTTGGATTTTTAGCTGCAGCTACTAATTCATCACTGGTATTAAGAATAACGCATCTCACATTGCTCCCAGCTGCAAGCAAGCTGAAGTTACCCATGGAAGCCTTATAATTTCCGGCTACATATTCATTGTAGTGACTTCCGTCAATTCCTACGTATACCAGTTTATTCGCATCCCTAACATCTAAACTAAGATCTTTTGTGAAGGTGTATTCAAGACCACCTTCTGCCAGAACAGCCTCAACGGTTATTGTTTGTATTTTTGCTTTTGCAGGTGTGAAATCATAATTAATTGCAGTATTTGTTCCTTTTGCAACTGTACCTGCATCCGCTATCTGATCAATCACAGTTCCATCCAACTTATAGGTTAAGGATTTAATAGTTGCATCTGTAGATTCACTGTTAAACAAGGTTGTTTTGACAGTCATTTTCTCTCCGGTAACCGGTGTACTTGTGCTGCTTTCCACATTTGAAATTCCTAGCAGTTTTGTACTACCAACCCAAACCGGTGCAGTTACCGCAAGATTTCCGTCCTTTTCTGTTACTCTGATATAATAGTAGCTATAGTCCGGTTTAAGCGTTGTGCTAAGTTCCTTACTCTGAGCATTTACCTCCCAGGTATGAACAATACGTCCGCTATTTGCGATTACCTCTGCTTTTTGAATTACATCATCTGTATCATTCAATGTTACTTTTAGATTAAGACTTTCAGGTACTATCTTTATGATAGCTCCCATTAATTGATCATTAACGGTATAGGTAATCTCCAAATTTTTATCTTCGGATGAATATACTTTATGATCCTTTAATGCATCATAAATACCCTGTTCTGTAAAGTTGTCGGTAATGATAACATCACGGGCATCGTTTGCATTTCCCCATTTACCCTTATGGTTATCCTGATTATTTGTCGGAGCCACATGCCATCCTTTATCCAATGCCATGGTGTAATAATTATAGGACGGGAAATATCCGCCACTACCAATTGCGCCTTCCCCATTACCAACTTCAATTAAAGAAATACGGGAATCAATGGTAGGATCCCAGTAAGCAAAATCACTAAAAGTACCAAAGGTTGTACCCGGATGATTAAACTGACTGACTGAAGCCGCACCTTCTGATTGGCTTAATAAAGTATAATAAGCTTTCATTCCGGCATCATTTGTTTTGTTGTTCAGTGTTGCGTTATTACGGCTAACAATACCTTCTGTGTTCCAGGTATTCATATGTCCCGGTTCGCCGGACCAAGTCATTTCGAAACCACCGAGTGCAATCACTCCTCTGTTTGCCACAGAAGCATTAAAATCGGCAATTTTACCCTTATATTCATTCCATAATTTTTGGCTTCCTGCTGTCATTAAGTTCTTATCATAAAGAGAAGCTTCCGGGTTTATCTCTTTCGTCGTATCAAAAAAGTTGGAATGATCCGTAAATGCGGCAAAGTCAACATTATCACTCTTACTGATTTGATTAATATAAGCAAGTGCATCATCTAAGGAACCGGACCCATCGGAATAAGTTGTATGACTATGTAATTGTCCAAAGTATAAACTATATTCTGGTGTGCCTACGGTAAACGGCCACTCATAGGTTATGGATTTTCCATCTGCGCGGGTAATCACTACAGATGCTGTGTAACGTGCATCTATCAGATCCTCAGATGGCGTATAGGAAAAGGTTCCGCCAGAATAGCTCATCAAAACAGCGTCTAATTTAACGGTCTCTCCCATCTTTAACGTAAGCTTTGCAGTTGGAGCTGATCCAACATTAATAGCAGTTACGCTAATGAGCGGCCTCTTTTCATCCCCGGTTTTTCCATTGCGGGCAGGTGTAAGGTTTGTAACCTGAGGCCCATCTATAACATAAATTTCTTTTACATCACTGGTTGCCACATTACCTGCTTTATCTTTGGCAGTCACACTAACCGTGAAGCTTGAAACACTTGACGTAAATGTGCTTCCAGGAATCGTTGCTTCCCATTTCGTGTTATCAGAAGTGCTTTGTACTAAAGTTAATTCCTTAGACACAGTATTTACTGTATAGGTTATTGCCGCTCCGGTTACTGCTACATTATCGGTAATTGTTATAGAAATCTTATAATCTTTTCCTAATTCTGCATTCTCAAAAGTAGGCATTGTTATCGTAGGAGCTTTTGTATCATTTGTTATAACATAATCAGTGGATGAACCGACACGAAGCTGGTCGGTTGTCGTATATTTGGATACACATGCATACAAATCAACCTTTTCGCCGGCGATTACTCCACTTGGATAGGTTGCCGCACGGTATATCACCATGCTAACTCCATTGCTATCCGTAACCGTAGTGCTTCCATTGCTGTTATAGGCACCAAGTGTTACATCTTTAATTACTACCCATTCAGACAGCAAGTTATCCTTAACTGCCTTCAAATCATTAATTAGAGTGAATTCCTGTGCGGCAATCAACTGAGTATCTGCTACTGCCGTGACTAATTCTTTTGCTGTGACGGAGCTTATCTGAGGAACTCCACCATAAACCCCTGTTGTTCCGGTAACTTTTACAACATCACCAATCTTGAACTCGGATAGAGTACCATATATCTGTAGTGCATAAATCTGTCCATCAATGACATCCTCTAAGATTGCCGAATTTGCCGTGTCATAGTTACCGAATCGATAAACAAGCTGTCCCACTACGGTAATTATCTGACCGGCAGCTACCTGACTAGCCTCCAGTACAGATTTTGTACCCTCAGGAATTGTAGGAATCGGATCATATAAAATCGGGTCTGTTGGAGGATCTTTTGCAAGCACATAATGAAAGACTGCGGTATCACTTTCCTCATATCCTGGTGCCGTTGCCTTTGCTTCAATTGTTGTATCACTGTTAATTATGATCGGCTCTGCATAATTCGCCCAAATCGCAGAAGGTGAAACAGCAGTGGCTCGATACTGAATGCTCGAACCTGAGGTTGCACAGGTGAGTGTAATAGCACTTCCAGACACAACGATTGAACCAGTTGGCTGGCTCGCTGTTGGTGTTGCTGCTTTTACAGGTCCTGAAGGTATACTCGGAACATATTTATATAGAGTAAAATTAGATGGATAACCTGATGGATTACCTGTTACCGTAGCATTTCTATATGCTCTAAACTTGTTGGCAGAGCTTTTATTACTTGCTAAAGTCACGGTATCAGCTCCGATCCCCTTAAATGCAAAGGTTTCGTTAATAAATTCAAACGCCCATGCATAGTCTCCTTCAGCTATTCCATTCTCGTTACCTCCCTTTGGCTTAACCTTTTTTCCATTCGCGTCAGCTAAAGTAATACTACTTCCTGATACAGCAACGGTCCATACCAAACTATTGTCAGGATTTGTTACCTTATTGTCCGTAGCGCTAACTGAAATTGCACCAAGCCATCCGGTACCATCAAGCGCGCCAACTGCATAACCGTTATTTGCAATCATTACATACTCACCTGAAACAAGTTCTGCTGCACTATTTATTTTCGCATAAATACGATCAGTTTCAGATGCATAACTACTGACAGGATTCACAGAAAACACCATTATTACACTTAACATCACTGCCAGACATCGTTTTGCAATCATTTTCACGATTTTCCCTCCTTTGGATAATATACACACCACATACTACTCCTCTACTTACCTAATTAATTAATAGTACTTTAGCTTAATAAAAGAAAAAACCAAATTTTCATAAGTAAAATTTCATGTTTTATCATCACCCTTCGATAATAACTTGTAAATTCTAATCATGTGTGTTTTTTCCAAACCCGATTCTATGCCCTGCAGTTAGAGCAGTAGATTCCAACTTATTTACTTTTCTTTTCAATTATACATATTTTTCCAATTGAAATCAATTGTTTTTAATAGCAATGAAAAAGAATGAGATAGAAGCAGCATGCAATCTCTCATTCTCAAATTTAAACTCTTCTTTTTTTACTTTGCGGCAAATTGATATACTGAATACAATTTAAAATATTCCTAAATACCGATTTAACTCTTCCTCACATAGGCTACTACCAGGTATATGATTGGATCTGCATAACACTCACTCTACCACCGATAACAGTCTTGTTCTTGACATTTTCCCACTTGAACTTCAGTAAGATCCCGGCTTACCAGGAAGTTACCAGCTCTCTGGGTAAGCTGAGCAAAATTCACTACATAATCCTCTGCACCCTCGTTGTACGGCAAAAAAGGGAGATCCTCATCAGACCTCCCTAAGCTTGATACAATTTTGTTTATCTTAATCTTATTATTTTATTTTGATCCAAGGGTAACCTCGAGTACCTTCTCAGTATATGCCCCGCCATCCAACACTTGGATTTTCAATTTTACGGACTGACCGGCTTTCTTATAGCTGAGTGCATTCTTCAGATCCTCAATTGTCTCAATCTTACTTCCGTCTAAGCCGGTAATGATATCACCCTGCATCAGACCTGCTTCCTCTGCCGGTGAGCCTGCAACTACGTCGTTGATATAGACACCGATTGGCATATTGAAGCGTTCTGCATAGATTTCATTAACCTCCTGAGCAGTTGAGGAGTCAATACCAAGGAAGCCCTGTTCTTCTGCTGCTACCACTTCTCGGTTCATTAATTCATTGATCATCGGGACCACATCGGAGATAGGGATTGCATAACCCATACCTTCCACCTCCTCAGAGGCAAACTTCACGGAATTAATACCGATTACCTGTCCGGTGGCATTAATCAGAGCACCTCCGCTGTTACCAGGGTTGATTGCCGCATCTGTCTGAAGTAATGTCATGGTCTGATTATTTATGGTTACCTCTCTATTCACAGCACTTACATAGCCTACGGTTACAGATTGCCCATAGCCAAGTGCATTACCAATGGCGATAACCATCTCACCGGGAACCATTTCGCCGGAGTTACCTAAAGTTGCAACCTTTATAGTAGAAGCTGTTTCTTTGGACAGGCTGTTGATATCTACGGTGAGCACTGCAAGATCGGCATTAGCTTCTGCTCCTTTAATGGTAGCGGAGGCCTTGGTATCATCCGAGAATACGATTTCAATTGCAGTAGCACCTTCCACTACATGATTATTTGTTACGATTAATAATTCCGAACCGTTCTGTGAAATGATGATACCGGAGCCGCTACCCTCTGCTTCCTGTGAGAATTCTCTGCCAAAGAAGTCCTGAGTAGTCATGGTTGCCTTAGAATTGATGGCAACGATGGAAGGCATCACACTCGCTACCACTCCAGAGACATCGGTAACAACGGTATCAGAAGTACTGTTTACTGTATTAATTGTATCCTTGGCAGTCGTATCCTGGGTAACCTCTTCTATCTTAATATTATTGTTGTCGCTGCCATCCACACCTATCTTACTGTCTTCCGGCCATGCCAGCATATAGTAGCCTTGGAAGGCAGCACCTGCGATTAAGCCAAAGGCAACCGCTGCTGCAGTTATTTTTACCGCACCGAGGAATCTTCTCTTCTTCGGTTTTTCTTCCTTCACACCGGTCGAGGAGTAACCCGTACCATAATTATAGCTTCCGTAATTGCTCTGACTGCTCTGAATACTATCCTGGATAATGTTATTGCCGGTATAGGAATAATTACTTCCACTATCATAACTATGATAACCTTGATTATTCAGATTTTTGTTGGTATCCGGACTGGTATTCATGTTCTCAATGTTATTCATGTTCTCAATGTTATTCATGTTCTCGTTGTTATTGAATTCGTTATTCATACAAACTCTCCTTTCAAAATGCTATCTATTATGAATGCTCAGGTATTAACCTGTTGTTTCCTTTTGATAAGGACAGTGTATCAATAAATTATGTTCACTTTGTGTTCTGTTTTTGAAAAATATATGAAGAAAATCATTTTTCACACTATGCTTGAATCGGAATATAGCATCCAAGAATCTTCATGTCGATAGCTTCTTCCTTGATGCAATGAAGAGCATTCTTTACCGCCGGGTGATCCAGACCTCCCTCGATATCGATAAAGAAGCGGTAAGCAAAGGCTTTTCCTTGAATCGGACGGGACTCAATCTTGGTCATATTGACATTGTTATAGATAAAATGGGACAACATATGGTACAGCGAACCGCTCTTATGTGGTAATGCAAAACAGATACTGGTTCGCTCCGCTCCCTGTTCATACTGCTTCTGATTGGAGATAATGATAAATCTGGTCGTATTGTGGTCCTCATTATGGATCCCTTCCTGCAGTAGCTGAAGACCATGATATTTTCCTGCTCTTTTACTGGCGATGGCTGCCTGGCAAATAAGCTTCTCCTCGAGTACCCGTCGGGCACTTCCTGCAGTACTGCCACCAACAATCTGCTCGAAGTCAGAATGCTGCTTCAGAAAATCGGAGCATTGCAATAACCCCTGCCGGTGGGAATAGACTCTGGTGATATCCGAAAGCCTCGCTCCGGGCAGTCCCCAGAGATTATGCTCGATCTTCACCATTTGCTCGCCAATGATATAATTATCATATTCTGCCAGGAGATCAAAGATGTCAGCTAGGGTTCCGGTAGAGGAATTTTCAATCGGAAGCACTCCGTATTCTGCCTCTCCGTTACAGATTGCTTTCATGACTTCTTCAAAGGTCTCCATCGGTATCCCTGTGACCTCGGTACCAAAATACCCGTGCATCGCCTGCTCTGTATAAGCACCACGTTCCCCGTAGAAAGCAACCTTTGTGTCTCTTCCTTTCGGAAATTGATCCACGGGACTAAATCCTAAGCTCTCCTGGCTTTCGAGCAGCATATATTGTAATCTTCGGCTCATGGACATAATCTGCTTGAAGAGATCTGCGATTGCCTTCCGGTTGAATTCACTGCTTGTAAGCCCTTGTAATGTAGTCAGCTTCTCCTCTTCTCTTGCCGCATCAAAGATAGGTTTTCCTACGCTTTTTTTATAAGCAGCAATATCCATTGCCAATTCCATACGCTTTTCGAACAATTCAACCATCTGGCGGTCTATTTCGTCAATCTTCTTTCTGCTATCCATTAAATCAACCATCGTTTACCTCCGACATTATCTATAGTTTCCCAACCTTTTGACTCATTATACTATCAGACAGTTTCATATGCAACCCGGAACTTCACCAAACCGAAATTAGGCACTAATGCTGTCTTGCATTCACATTTATGAAGTTATATAATGTTTGTAGTAATATAAGTAGTGACGCAAATCGAGCTGGCTGTAAATAATGAAATTATAGTAACTATACAGAGCATGCTCAATCCTACGGATTTCCTCGCTGCTTTGGGTCATTCCACTGTTCTGAATACTTACAAATTATAAAACTAATGTGGAGGTACTAATGTTAAAAATGATATATAAGCTGTTAATCATCCTTGCTACAGCTACCATAATAGCAATTGTGGCTATCTTAGTCTACAACTCCAACCGTACCTATTTCAATGAAGATAATGAGATTGGAAATACCTCGGGCAATATCTATAATGGCGGACTTTTCTGTGAGCAAAACGGTAAGATTTTCTTTAGCAATGATGCTGCCGACGGAAGCCTCTATGTGATGGATTCGGATTTATCAGACATTAAGATGGTATATGATGATAAAGCTGTGTTTATCAATGCAGATGATAATTATGTTTATTATGTTCGTGCCAATAATACCAGAGAGGACCAAAATGGAAGTATTCTAATGTTCTTTAATACCGGTGTGTACCGTGTTAACCATAACGGAAGGGGTTTAAGGTCCTTCACCAGTAATCCCGGAGCATACCTAATGCTTCATGGAAACAATATATATTTCCAGCGCTAT
Organism: Bacillota bacterium; assembly: GCA_023415475.1. Classification (GTDB taxonomy): domain Bacteria; phylum Bacillota; class Clostridia; order Lachnospirales; family Lachnospiraceae; genus Mobilitalea. The sequence continues at coordinate 39,322 of JAEZKL010000164.1, forward strand.
GATGTTGGTATCGGCTTATACCTATATAAATATCAGATTGACAGTACGATGGAACGCTTACTATTACAGGATGCTGTCATACCGGCCACTGTTATAGATAATGCTTTGATCTACAATGGTTATTCTCAGGATCACAATATCAATGCAATGGATTTATCAAGCTTTACATACCATCCGAGATTCGAAGGGAATTATTATTATCCGATTTTTCAAGGCGATTATATCTACTACCTGAATATGGATGAGAAATATAAGCTATATCGAATGAACCTAGATGGTTCTAATCCCACCCTGCTGGTGAACGAACGCTGCTTTACCTATAATATCACCAACGACGGAAAATATTTGTATTATCAGGTGGATGACGGAGAAAATAATAGGATCTGCCGCATGAACCTTGAGACTCTCGTAAGCGAGACTCTGTTAAATGGTAATTACAAGCAGATCCATATTACTGATAGTTATGTGTTCTTTAAGGATTATGATAATACTAATACCTATATTATGGATCCCGATGGTATTGCTGATATCAGCACCTTTAATCCTCCGAATCTAAATCCTCAGGATTAATTACCAGCTTCTTAAGCTCACCTAAGAAGGATAAAGAACCAAAAGCCAGAATCACGTCCTCTTCCTTCGACATCTCATATGCCAAACGAACTGCCTGCTCTGTTGTCTTTGCATCAAAGACTGCAGGGCAGTATTTTTGTGCCTCCAGGGCCAGTTCGGCAGAGGATAGCGCCCGACTGTTATTCGAGGTCAGCGTAATAATCGAATCAGCAAGAGGTGCTGTCAACTCAAGAATTCGACGATAATCCTTGTCGGCGAATACACCCATGATATAGATCACTCTACGGTCTGTAAAATACTCTCTGACAGACTCCGCCAGCTTAAGTGCGGCATCCTCATTATGAGCACCATCGATGATAAAATAGGGTTTTTTTGCTATGATTTCCAACCTACCGCTCCACCTTGTACTCCTAAGTCCTTCTATGATTGATGGACGATCTATCATGTAGCCCTGTTGTACCAGAACTTCTATTACAGCTAACGCCAATACGGCATTCGTAATCTGATGCATACCTAGAAGTGCTGTCTCATAAATCTGTCCATGATACTCGAATTCAGTCTCTCCCGGATTAAACTTAAGGATTCTCGCCTCATCCGCATCCGCAATTGTCAGAGGAGCACCCTTCGCTTCTGCCGCTCCCTGCAAGGCCTGAAGTATCTCCTGCTTCTTATTACAGGTTACAATCGGAACCGAAGGCTTGATAATGCCGGCCTTCTCACTTGCAATACGGGACAGAGTATCTCCAAGGTACTGCATGTGATCCAAGCTGATAGAGGTAATGACACAGCAGACCGGCTTCTTCATTATATTCGTGGCATCCAGCCTGCCACCTAGTCCCACCTCAACAACCGCAAAATCAACCTCCTGCCAGGTAAAATACAGGAAAGCCATCGCAGTCTCTAATTCAAAGGAAGTTGGATGGGACCATCCGTCTTTCACCATTGCGTTACATACCGTTTTGATAACAGAAATGGCTTCACTCACACCCTGCTTTGAGATATACTCCGTTAAATATGCTTCCTTTCCTGGTTCCCGTGCTGATATTTGGATTCTCTCTCTGTAAGTAAATACAGCCGGTGAGATATATCTGCCTACCTTATAACCCTCTGTTGCTAGAATCGAAGCGATATAAGCAGTAGTTGAGCCTTTTCCGTTGGTACCGGCAACATGAATCACCTTTACCTTATCCTGGGGATTACCGAGTCGCGATAAAAGCTCGGTCACAGACTCTAGCCCAAGCTTACTGCCGTATTGATTTGCTTGTTCAATGAATTCTCTTGCTTCTTTATAAGTCATATTAGCCCCCATACCTTCCCATAATTATTTATTTTTCATTCACAACCTGGAAGATAAAGAATTTAAGGTAATAGGATTCATCGGCTGCCCACAAAATCGGATGATCCGGAGCCTGTGTACGATATTCCACCTGACGAATACGTTTCTTTACATTCTTAGCTGCCTGACCAATGGTCTCAGCAAACAGATCCGGAGTCATAAAGTGGGAACAGGAGCAGGTAGCAAGATAGCCGCCGTCCTTAACCAGCTTCATCGCGCGAAGATTGATCTCACGATATCCCTTAATTGCATTTTTTACTGAATTTTTGGATTTTGTAAATGCGGGAGGATCTAAGATTACAATGTCAAACTGCTCCCCCTTCTTCTCATATTCCGGCAACAGATCAAAGACATCAGCCGTAATAAATTTCACGGTATCGGATAATCCATTCAACTCTGCATTCTCAGTAGCCTGAGCAACTCCAAGCTCGGAGGCATCCACACCGATGACCTCTCTCGCACCGCCCATCCCTGCATTGAGTGCAAAGGAGCCGGTATGGGTAAAGCAGTCCAGAACTCTTGCTCCCTTACAGATTCTCGCAATTGCTGCACGGTTATATTTCTGGTCCAGGAAGAAGCCTGTCTTCTGACCTTCTGCTACATCCACCAGATATTTCACACCATTTTCAACGATCTCTACCTTTGTATCGAAGGGTTCCCCGATAAACCCCTTGATTCGTTCCATTCCTTCATTCAATCGAACCTTAGCGTCACTACGCTCATAGACACCCCTGATGTTAATCCCGTCCTGAGCCAGTAAGTCCTTCAAAATCTCGATAATCTCAAGCTTTCTCTTATCAATTCCTAAAGCAAGCGATTGAACCACCAAGACATCGGAGAACTTATCAATTACAATACCCGGCAGGAAATCCGCCTCTCCGAAGATAATCCTGCAGCTGTCTGTATCCACTGTCGTCTTTCGGTATTCCCAGGCCGCCTTCACTCTCATAACGAGAAACGGATGATCAATTTCCTGACCTTTGATTCTTGACATGACCCGTACCGTAAGCTTGGAATCTGTATTGATGAACCCACAACCCAGGTAATAATCATCAAAGTCATGCACATAAACAAGGTCACCATTCTCATACTCACCGGCAATTGTATCAATCTCATTGTCATAGATCCAGAGACCACCGTTCTTTAACGACCTTCCTTCACCCTTTTTTATCTTAACAATCGCTTTCTCTTTCATCCTTCTTACCTCCATTCAGCTATACCGAAGCGATTCCGTCATAGAAACGCTTCATAGGCTGTCGTAAACTAGCAATGTATCCATGCTGTTTTACGGCAGCCCATTCATTATCCTTCTGATCACTATTTTACTTATCCTTATTAAATATAAATATCTTACTGAATAAATAATTTAAAATAATAACGATTACCGCGATGACTGCTTTCACCAAAAGGCGATAAAAGCCAAGAACATCAATGAAAATATACATTCCTATCTGCTCTACCCCTAAGGTTATAAGCCTAGCTCCAAAGAATTTGGACACCTTCCTTGCTTCATCATTTACGCTGTTACTTTTTGATAAGAATACCTGCTTCTTATTCACGATATAAGCGAAGGTAACAGCGATAACCCACGCGATGGCATTGGCTGTCAGGTTCTTTACTCCCAGTCGGAATAAGCTCTCATAGCTGATGAAATTAACTATGGTTGTCAGAACACCCGCAATAATATATGCAATTGTCTCTCTGTTCACTATCTTTTTGATTAGTCTGATTATTATTGTTTTCATGTTTCCTTTCCATCCCGGCCTCTAAGGAATGTAATTCCCAGATTACTTCTTTTTATTTATTTTCTCATATCTTACAGATTATCATCCTTAATGAAATAATATAATCTTTTTTCCATCGCCGGTACATCCATGGAAAAGTTCAGTGCCTGCTCCTTTGTGATCTTTCCGAACAGGTAAAGCTCATAAATTGCATCATCCATAGCCTTCATACCGTTTTTCTTACTGGATTGCAGATAGGTCTCTATCTGATGGATCTTACTCTCTCGGATCAGACTACGTATCGCCGGATTTGATAATAATACCTCAAATGCAGCCACCCGTCCCGAACCATCCGCAGTCGGTATGAGCTGTTGCGATATCACTCCTTCCAGAACAGTGGCCAACTGAACTCTGATCTGCTGTTGATTCGCAATCGGAAATACATCGATAATCCGGTTCACGCTGTTCACTGTACCTAAGGTAGGTAAGGTTGAGAATACAAGAATTCCCATCTCGGCAGCGGATATTGCTATCTGCATCGTCTCATAATCCTTCATCTCACCAATCAATATCACATCCGGATCTTCACGAAGGATTACACGAAGTGCGTTTGCATAGGATAAAGAATCTGTTCCGATTTCCCTCTGATTAACAATGGATTTCTTATGGCGATGGAGGTACTCAATCGGATCCTCCAAGGTAATAATATGTCGATTATAATTAATATTAATCTCATTGATCAAGGAAGCTAATGTTGTTGTTCTTCCGCTTCCTGCGGGACCGGATACCAATACCAGACCTCTCTTCTTCTTTGCTAATTCCACTACCGGTTCCGGTAACCCCAGCTCCTGTGGTGTCGGAATATCAGTATATATAATTCGGATGACCAATGCATAGGAACCCCTCTGCTTGAATACATTTACTCGAAATCTGCCTACATTGGTAATCGAATAAGAGAAATCTAACTCTCCCTTGATGTTTAGTACATCGACTAATCTCTGAGGCACAATTGACATTACCATTGCCTCCATGTCAGTGGGTACCATCACCTCATAGTCCATGCTGACCAGCTCACCGTTAATTCTGCATTTCGGCGGCAACCCTACTGTCAGGTGCAGATCAGATGCTCTTCTGCTCTGAGCCTCCAACAGTAATTCATTCATTAACTGCTTCATACCTTCCCCCACAATACCGGCAACATCCCTGGTATATCCTTTTCTCTTAATCCTACAAGATGAATTGATAAAGCAATTCAATTGTCATGAATAAAACAATTTATTCTCTTCGGCAAATGATTGACTGTACTGGAATTTTAGCACATTTTGCAGGAATATACAATTGATGAATCTTCGAATTGTTTTTTTTTCGATTATCGTGTAAAATAATAATTCGTAGTGTCATAGTGGAAGAAGCATTTTTCGAGCTTCCTCGCAGATATCACAAATTGTTACACTGTATATTAAGCCTGAACAGGCACGGAGGTATAAATGAGTATTTTAAATGTAACTAATCTAAGTCATGGCTTTGGAGACAGAGCCATCTTTCATGACGTATCCTTTCGCCTTCTCAAGGGGGAACACATAGGATTAATCGGAGCAAACGGCGAAGGAAAGTCCACCTTTATGAATATTGTTACCGGAAAGCTGATGCCGGACGAAGGTAAGGTGGAATGGTCTAAGCATGTTCATGTAGGTTACCTGGACCAGCATGCTATGCTGGAAAAAGGTATGACCCTGCGAAGTGTGCTTCAATCTGCATTTGCTTACCTTTTTGAATTGGAAGAAAAGATGAACCTTATCTGTGATACTATGGGAGAAGCTGAGGGTGATGTCCTGAACGATATGATTGAGGAGCTTGGAACCATTCAGGAGCTTTTGGCAATGCATGATTTCTATATTATAGACAGTAAGGTCGAGGAGATTGCCCATGCCCTAGGTCTCGACGATATCGGTCTGGACAATGATGTAACTGATTTAAGTGGTGGTCAGAGAACGAAGCTTCTACTAGGGAAACTATTATTAGAGAAACCGGACATATTGTTATTAGATGAGCCGACGAACTATCTGGATGTGCAACATATCGAATGGTTAAAGCGCTATCTGACGGAGTACGAGAATGCCTTCATTCTGATCTCCCATGATATCCCCTTCTTAAACAGTGTGGTTAATATTATCTATCACATGGAGAATCAGGAATTAAATCGTTATGTTGGTGATTATGATAAATTCATGGAAGTTCATGAGATGAAGAAAAGACAGCTGGAGGCAGCTTATAGCCGTCAACAGAAGGAGATCGAAGAGCTGGAAGACTTTGTCGCGAGAAACAAGGCAAGAGTCTCAACCCGTAATATGGCGATGTCCAGACAAAAGAAGCTGGACAAGATGGATGTGATTGAGCTTGCCAAAGAAAAGCCGAAGCCGGAGTTCAATTTTAAGGAGGCCCGAGCAGCCGGCAGATATCTATTCCAGACGGAGGACCTGGTCATCGGTTATGATGAGCCGCTTTCCTCACCTTTGAACCTGTCTATGGAACGTGGTGAAAGAATCGTTCTTGTCGGTGCCAACGGTATCGGTAAGACCACGTTACTCAAGAGTATCCTGGGTCTAATACCCTCTATTAACGGTAAGGTTACACTGGGTGACTACTTAAGCATCGGTTATTTTGAACAGGAGATGAATCCCAGCACGAACACCTGTCTTGTAGAGCTGTGGAAGGAATTCCCGGGTTATACCCAGTATGAGGTTCGTTCTGCTCTTGCAAAATGCGGCCTGACCACAAAGCATATCGAGAGCCAGGTAAGAGTCCTTAGTGGTGGTGAGCAGGCTAAGGTACGTCTCTGTAAGCTAATCAATCGTGAGACCAATATTCTGCTGCTCGACGAGCCTACGAACCATTTGGATGTTGATGCGAAGGAAGAATTGAAGCGTGCTCTGAAGGCTTATAAAGGAAGTATTCTCTTAATCTGCCATGAGCCTGAGTTTTATGAGGATATAGCTACGAAGGTATGGGATTGCAGTAAGTGGACCACCAAGATATAGTTCAAATATAATTCTAGTATACTACGAAAGGCAGTATCTACGCTGGCGACTTGCGTGAGATTTCGGACCTCTGACAACCTTCAATATTGTTCGCGGAAGAATTGACATTAAGAACATATGTCATTCTTCCTGCGTACAATATTGAAGGTTGTCAGCCGTGACGAAATTCACCTGCAAGCTCACCAACGTAGATACTGCCTTTCGTAGCCTTTATATTAATTAACATTTAATTTCTAATAATACTACATAAGGATCACTTATCTTTTTTACATAATAATCATTCATGAAAAGCACCGCGATTTTCATCTAATCATTCCAAATCTCCTACTAATTACAATATCTTTAGTAGTTCGGTTATTTTGGTAATTCGGTAGTCCGCTTGATACGGGATGGAGGCGGGAAGTTCAATATCCTTAGGTGCAATCCATACACAATCCAATCCTGCTTGCTTTGAACACAATACATCATTGGGCTGGTCACCTACATAAAGACAGTGCTCGGCTTTAAGCCCAAGTCTTTCGAGTGCTATCTCCATGATCCGCACATTTGGCTTTGACACACCTACCATCTCCGATATAATTATGGTCTTAAATAAGGATGAAAGACCACATTGCTTCAGATAATCCATTAACCACCCATAATGATTTGATACGATTGCCAAGCGATACCTTTCCTGTAGGGCAGTTAATACCTCAATTACTCCGGCCATAACCAACAGCTCCTGCTCTGGGAGTGGTATCCTACTGAGAAGCATCAGATTATTTTCTATATCACCGGCACTATTCGTTATACAGGATAAAGCTGCTCTATCCAGAAGTATATTCAATTGAGTATCTAATATATGAGGTTCTCCCGCTTCTTCCCTCAATGCTTGCTCTCCGATGGCATAATTAACCGCTCTAGCAATTTCTAGTGTTTTCTCTTCACTGATCTTGTAGCCAATCCGACGCAGCCGCTCTCCATATATTTGAGCATAATTCGGTCGATACTCAATCAGTGTATCACTTACATCAAAAAGTATGGCATCATATCTCAGTATGAACAACATCCCTTCTACAATATTTCTCTTGTAATTTTAGTTCCTTCCGAAGGTTCCCTGGCGGATCTCCTTAAAGGCCTGGTCAATCTCATCACTGGTATTCATTACGATCGGCCCGCCCCAGGCAACCGGCTCATGCAGTGGCTTACCGGTCAAGACGAACACCCGAAGAGGGAGCTTACCTGCGGTTATTACAAGCTCATCTCCCTTTTTGAAGAGGACAGCACGCTTTGATGTAAGGAGCTGCTTCTCTTCCCGACCAAAATACCCTTCGCCGTCTATGATATAGACAAAGACCGTATCCTCAGGATTAGTCTCATATTCCCAAGTAAAGGCTTTCTCCAATGATACATCTAAAAAAGTTGCTTTCACATAATCTCCCTGTGTTGCCCCTGCTTTTCCTTTATAGCTTCCTGAAATAATTCCTACCTGGCAGCCTTCCTCCTGTACCACCGGTATGATATCAGCTGTTAAATCTCTATACTGAGGAGGAACCATTTTGGATTTTCTCGGAAGGTTAAGCCATACCTGAACCCCTAGCATACGTTCAGAGGGCTGAGGCATCTCCTGGTGAAGTACTGCCTTTCCGGCAGTCATCCATTGACAGCCACCATCCCGGATTGTACCCTTATTCCCCATGCTGTCACCATGCTCAATCTGTCCCTTAATAAGGTAAGTGATCGTCTCAATACCACGATGCGGATGCCAGGGAAAACCCTTGACATAATCCTCCGGATTTTGTGAATCAAAAGCATCCAGCATCAAAAACGGATCAAAGTCATATACATTGGCATACCCAATCACGCGGATCAGCTTTACTCCTGCTCCATCTGTCTGTGCAGAACCGGTTACAATTTTATTAATCTCCCTTGCGCTCATAAAAACTCCTTTCCATTAACATACTAGAGAAGCAACTATCAGTATTGATGTTTTGTTACGAAATCTACAGCGGTACATCTAGCTATGTGCGTATGTGAGGTTACCTGAAAGATTATTTCCATAAATTTATACTAACGTATTTATGTCCAAACATCAAGTGCAACCGAAGAATATAACATGAGCTGTTTTACAATGAGTTACTGTTCACACCCAATGTCAATACTGTAGTAGAATGAGTGTGATCACACTCATATCATCAACAATGACTGGGTGTGAACAGTAACTACAATGAAAAACGAAAAGGCTGTCCAAAGCATATATCGTTAGCAAAGGTAAGGGGTAATGCTAATGAATGCTTTGGAACAGCCTTTTGATTTACGGTTTAAAAAATTGTAACACAGCTCTTACTTTATTCTTAGGTTCTACGAATGAATTCCGTCTTACATTTCGGACAGGTGATTGCAATCTTACCTTTACCGCGTGGTACACGAATGGTCTGCTTGCATTTGGAACAGGTATAGTATTTGTGTGTCTTAGTTCCCACCAACCATAATTTCAGATGGCTTAACTTACCTTTGATATTTCCGGCGAATCTCATATAGGCCATGTTCTCCTGAGACCTTTTCTGAAAATCTCTCGAAAAAGCCCGATAAAGAGCATAGATGATCGGGATATATGCCAGTATAAGCAGCCCGTTAATCCGGATTAAGGTAGTGATAACAGATAACAGTAATGAGCATATTACCAGTGCTCTGTTGAACTGGTCAAAGCCATATCTTCCGATCATAAAATTACGAAAACGATTCATTCAATTACCTCCGAGTGGTCAACGATCATATTTTCTTTAGCCTGTTAATATTCGATATTATCATCAGCTTTATAATAAAATATCATACTATATCTTTCGCCACATTCCTATTAAAAAAATATAAAGTTTCATAAATAAATCATAAGAATAAAGTGTCGGCATGCCGACACTTTCACGCCCGAGCGGATTGCGGAGCAATAGTTTCCTTCCCGCCGACTATCAATCAAGCTCCTGCTTTGCGGATGCTTTATCGTCATAACTATCCAGGAAATGATACTCATGCTCCTTATCATGATATCCAATGATGGTATCCAGGTTAACATTATGAACACTCCGGAAAATGTTCATATCAATGCTTGGATTCGTCTGGCGGAATTTCTTAATCAGAACCTTCATCTCCTGGCGCTTTGAACCACCGCCACCGTTATCTGACAGTGTACAATTCTCAGTAAAGCGGCAGGCACATTGGATAAATTGCAATTCATTATATTGCTTCCAGCTAAGAATATCAGCTTCCTTTACGAGATACATAGGGCGAATTAACTGCATCCCCGGATGACTCGTACTATGGAGCTTTGGCATCATGGTTTGTATTTGCCCTCCGTATAGCATACCCATTAGGATTGTTTCGATCACATCATCGAAATGATGTCCGAGAGCTATCTTATTGCAGCCAAGCGCCTGTGCATTCTTATAAAGATATCCTCTTCTCATACGGGCACAAAGATAGCAGGGGGATTCCTCTACCTCAGCAACTATGTCAAAAATCTGTGTCTCAAACATTCGAATCGGAATATTCAGGAGCTTTGCATTATCGATAATCGTTTGACGGTTAATCTCATTATAACCCGGGTCCATTACTAAGAATTCCAGATCAAAGGCAATCTTACCATGTCTTTGAACCTCCTGCATCAGCTTAGCCAAAACAAACGAATCCTTGCCACCGGAAATGCATACCGCTATCTTATCGCCTTCTTCAATCAGCTTATAATCGTTGACTCCGTTAATGAATTTCTTCCAGAGCGGCTTGCGGAATTTTGTTATTATACTTCTTTCTATTTGTTGATATCGTTCCATCCTTATTCTACCTTCTGATCAATTGATCTGTTTATGCCATCTTTATATGGCTAGTTTCTCATAACAATTGCGAAATGCCATTAGGAAGCTGTCTATCTCCTGGGCAGTTGTTAAGTGGCTGATGCTAATTCTCCAGGAACAGAGAGCATTCTTCCTATCCTTCGTAACCGCATATACCGGTCTTGAGGGCGAATTGGGCACAGAACAGGCTGATTTAGTTGAGATACAGATCCCCTCCTCCGCTAAAGCCTCCTGAAAAAGTGTCGCCTTTACTCCCTGAATACTGAGATTGATAATATGAGGGATGCTATACCTGGTACTGTTAATCCGTACCTTCTTATACTTTGTTAACTCACTCACCAACCTATCATGAAGCCCGGTAACGTATTGATAACGCTCTTCTTGGTGAACGACAGCCAATTCCAATGATTTTTCTAAAGAAGCTGCCAAGGCTAGTGCAGGGCTTCCGCTTCGATAAATCGTTGTGCTTGTCCCACCATGGATTAATGGCTCTAATGCGACCTGTTCCTTACGGATAAGCACCCCACAGCCATTCATGCCAAAGAACTTATGGGGGGTAAAGGAGAATAAATCAATATTCTTAAGGGATACCGGTACCTTTCCCACTGCCTGGGTTGCATCTACATGAAAATAACAATTAGGATACTCTTGTAATAAATCACCGATCTCGGCAATCGGCTGACTGACACCCAATTCACTATCCACATAGCAGACAGATACCAATACCGTATCCTTTCTTAACAGCTCCTTCAAATGTATCATGTCAACCAAGCCGTCGTTGGTAATATCCACAAGATCAATCTCATATCCTAAGGACTGCAGATAGGTTAAAGCTCCACTGACCGAGGAATGCTCAAGATTGGTGGAAATGATGTGTTTTCCATTATGTTTATAGGCTTGTACCAAGCCCTTGATTGCCAGGTTATTCGCTTCACTTGCACCTGAGGTATAGATTATCTCAGAAGTCTCGACCTTTAGCAGTCTAGCAATCTCTTGTGTGACACGAAGCATCCTGTCCTCCGCTTCCCTGCCAAGAGGGTGTGAAGAATTCGGATTAGCGATATAGCGGTTACTGACTTCTACATAATAATCCATGACCCGGGGATCAACGGGAGTATTTGCTGCGTAATCTAAATATATCATTCTGCACCTCCTGTTTTCGTAAAAATCCACTACAATAGAAAGCACGCTTCTCGAGCTTTCTATTGTCATGAATTTACCCCTGTAAAGCACGTGCCATAAGGCAGGAAGCAAATCTCATCCTACCACCTTAACGACGTTAGCTCTACAGGGGCTTAACATATTGTATTATTATAAAATGCATTTCATAGTATGTCAATGGATATTATATAGTTATCCTACAGTTCAAAACACTCCCGCAGTTTCTTCAATGCCTTCTTCTCAATCCTACTGACATAGCTTCTGGATATACCCAGTTTACCGGCGATTTCCCGTTGTGTTACCTCTTTATGATTGCTTAATCCGTATCGTAAGCAGATGATTTCACGTTCTCTATCAGTTAACACCTTACCGATTATGTGATACAGTTTCTTAATATCGTCCTCGAGCACAATATTTTCTACAATATCAATTTCTGCTTCTTCAATTATGTCCAAAAGATTTATTTCATTACCTTCCCGATCTGACCCAATCGGATCATACAGATATACTTCTTTTGCTAAGCGTTTACCGCTTCTGAGCATCATCAACAGCTCATTATCAATGCAACGGGAGGCATAGGTAGCCAGACGGATTCCTTTCTCTTCATCAAAGGTATCGATAGCCTTAATCAGACCAATGGTTCCTATCGATATCAAATCATCGGTTTCTTTGTCTACCATATTGTATTTCTTAACGATATGAGCCACTAATCTGAGATTGTGCTCTATCAATTTATCCCTAGCAACCTTGTCGCCTTCCTTACAGCGCTTCAGATAGTCAGCTTCTTCCTTGGTGCTTAATGGCTTTGGAAATGACTTCACGAAGATAAGCACCCTCAATGCCCATAAGATTCATTAATATCTTATGATGACAATTGACATAAAGTGCCTATCCCTCTTAAAAAGGGACAGAAGGACTTACTAATTTTTATAATAGCATAAATTTGGACGCATGGAAAAGCACCATTCGCTCGTATTGTCACTCGAGGAATGATGCTTTGTGATATGCTCTTACTCTTTCCTTCTTATGATATCATAGATATCCAGCTTCACACCAAAATCTACATATATCATCTGCTGCGGATGAGGACAGCTCTCCATCGCATTTCCTTCCGCATCCTTAATCTTTAAAACAACAGCCTCAATCGTATCACCACAGGGCTTAATGATCTCTACGCTTTCTCCGACACTAAACTTATTCTTCTGCTCAAGCTCATACAAGCCATCCCTTTCACCTGAGACAGTACCAAGATAGGTATAAGCCTTTTCATAGGTATTATGATCATAGATCTGATCCTCGTGGGTAGGTTTGCCAAAGAAGAAGCCGGTCGTAAATTGACGGTTGACTCCTTTTCTGATTTCTTCCATATAACTGCTTTTATTCGCTTCATATAAAGCAGGATCAACAAAGAAATCATCGATGGCCTTACGGTAGGTACGAGCTACTGTTGCCACATATAGGGCAGTCTTCATTCTGCCTTCCACCTTTAGACTATTAATTCCTGCCTTCACAAGCTCTGGTATATACTCAATCATACACAGATCCTTGGAATTAAAGATATAGGTACCTCGCTCATTTTCTTCGATTGGCAAATACTCACCCGGTCTCGTCTCCTCCACGATATGATATTTCCAACGACAGGAATGAGTACAGGCTCCAAGATTAGCATCACGTCCGGTAAAATAATTGCTGAGTAAGCATCTTCCGGAATAAGCAATACACATTGCTCCGTGAACGAAGGTTTCGATCTCCATCTCGGTAGGAATTTTGGAACGCAGCTCTACTAACTCCTCCAGTGACAATTCTCTTGCAGATACCACTCTGGAAGCTCCAAGCTTATGCCAAAAGCGATAGGTCTCATAATTCGTATTATTTGCCTGAGTACTGATGTGCAGCTCTACTTCCGGAAGCTCCTCCTGTGCAATGGAGAACACTCCCGGATCTGAAATAATGAGTGCATCCGGACAATCCTGCCCGAAAGCTCTCAGGTCTTTAAAATAGGATCGAATTCCGCCAAGATCCTGGTTATGGGCAGTAATATTCGCTGTAATATATACCTTCTTACCGTTGGAATGAGCAAATGCAATTCCCAGCTTCATCTCTTCCATAGAGAAATTCTTAGCCTTTGCACGAAGGCCGTACATATCCCCTCCAATGTAGATAGCATCTGCTCCATAGATAACGGCTGTTTTCAATGTTTCTAAATTACCTGCCGGTATCAATAGCTCCGGCTTCTTAATGAATTCTGTCATAGTAATAACCATGCCTTTCTCATAATCTGCAAACTTTATGTGAGAAAATTATTGATTGTCTCACTCTACAGGCCCTTACTACAGTTTACCTGATACGATGACTTAAGGCAATCCCATCACCGACCGGCAGTATTACCGTGGATAGCTCATCCATGTGTGTGATAGTATATAGGTATTCCCTCATTCTGGTATGGATTGTTCGATCCCTTCTTGTAATACTGTATCTTGAATTGATTACCGTACCGTCCTGAAGTACATTATCCGTAACCAAAAGTCCTTTTTCCTCCAGAAGCTTCATTAATTCAGGAAGAAAGCTCATATATTGGGCTTTAGCCGCATCCAGGAAGATGAAATCAAAGCTTGCCTTCTCCTCCACCAATACCTTCAGAACCTCAAGCGCTTCTCCCTTAATCAGCTTAATTTTATCCTTATGGGGAAAAATCGGAGCTGTCAGATTCTTCTCCGCTTCTACCAGCCTCATTGCAACCTTTTCAATGGTAGTAATTCTGCAATCACAATTCGTATGCTCACTCATAAAGAGGGCGGAAAAGCCAATGGCTGTTCCGACCTCCAGAATGCGTTTTGGTTGTTGTAGCTGTAATAAAAACTTTAAGGCTCCCTGGGTTTCCTTCTTTATAATCGGGACATGGTGCTCCAGAGCATACATTTCCAGATTTCTGAGTTCTTCGGGTAATTCCGACACCAAGGAGTTTATATAGGCTGTAATTCTCTCATCAACTATCATATTAATTAGCCTCTTTATCTATGACACCATAGCTCTATATTGTACCTGAACAATGGTTCCATCATTCTGATGCATCCTTCTTATCAGAGTCTGCATCGGTATCAGTTTCTGTTCCATCGCCTGTCTTTTCACCAATTTCCTGATTAGAGTCTGGCGTGTTCTCTGCATCGTCCTCTTCATCCTTCACAATTGACTTAGAATAATCTGTCACAACAGAAAGTATCTCATCATAAGTCATGGAAGAATTTATCACATAGGTTCCGGGCATAATCACATATTCCTGAAGCTTTGTTTTAAGATAGAAGGAATATTTATTCTTAATAGCATGATTAAGTTCCAGCTTAGTTGCTATATCCATCTTAGATTCACCCTTGTTTATCTGGAAAATAATTTCCCTTCCGGGTGCCTCATCCACCGTATCGGGTCCATAGAGCTGATAGGTGAAGGTATAGGCATATTTACTGACGTTGATTATAGCAATAACTACTAATATATAAAAGACTATATTCATCAGCATCCGTACGATTAAGCTCGTTACCTTTAATGTTAATTTAACTGCTGTGGACCTTGTCGCCATATGCTTCCCTCTCTAACTGAACAACAAACTGTTTATTATAAACGGTAATCTAGCATAACATGCCGATCCTTTGTGTTATACTTCCATAATGATAGGCAGAATCATCGGATTTCTCTTTGTCTTCTTCCAGATAAAATCACTGAGCGAATCCTTAATCTCCGTCTTCATCTTGCCCCAGTCTGCATTATTTTTACTCAGGCACTTATCCAGAGCGCGTTCTACGACGTCTCTTGCTTCTTCCATCAAATTCTCGGACTCTCTTACATATACAAAGCCGCGGGATACGATATCCGGTCCGGCAAGCACTTGATTACTGTATTTCTCCAGAGAGATAACAACGATAATTAGTCCGTTCTCGCTTAAGAGCTGTCTGTCACGGAGTACAATATTACCAACATCCCCGACACCTAGGCCATCCACAAGAATGCCCTGTGCAGGTACCTCTCCTGTAATCTGGCCACGTTCCTCCGATAAGGTCAAGACATCACCGGAAGAGATAACGAAGATATTATCCTTCGGTACTCCTAAGGTCTGTGCCAACTCTGCGTGGCGAACCAGATGCTTATATTCACCATGTACCGGAACTGCATACTTGGGCTTCAATAAGGTATACATTAATTTAATTTCTTCCTGGCAAGCATGACCGGAAACATGGGTATCCTGATAGATTACCTTAGCACCCTTCATCGTCAGATCATTAATGACCTTGGATACTGCCTTCTCATTACCCGGAATAGGGGTTGAGCTTAGAATTACTACGTCACCGGGCTTGATTGTTACCTTTTTATGAATGGAAGCAGCCATTCTTGGCAATGCTGCCATTGTTTCCCCTTGGCTGCCTGTGGTAATGAGCACCAGCTGATCATCGGTATAGTTCTTCATCATTTCAATGTCAATTAACATATTGTAAGGCATCTTGATATAACCAAGCTCCTTCGCAACAGTAATAATATTAACCATGCTGCGGCCTTCAATGACAATTTTTCTATTAAACTTCGCTGCAGAATTGATTACCTGCTGCACTCGGTCTACATTTGAGGCAAAGGTAGCAACGATAATTCTCTGCTTTGCATAGTCAGAAAATATAGTGTCAAAGGTCTTTCCTACCGTACTCTCGCTCATTGTATAGCCGGGACGTTCTACATTCGTACTGTCACAAAGAAGTGCCAATACACCCTTTTTACCTATTTCACCGATTCTTTGCAAATCAATCGGAGCACCGAATACCGGAGTATAGTCTACCTTGAAGTCACCGGTATGGAATATAATTCCTGCCGGTGTAAAGATGGCTAATGCAGAGGCATCTGCAATACTATGGTTTGTCCGGATGAATTCGATTCTAAAGCACCCTAAATTAATGGATTGACCATGCTTAATAACTTTTCTCTTTGTATTTTTTAATAAATTGTGCTCTTTCAGTTTCGTTTCAATAATTGCTGTTGTGAGCTTCGTTGCATAGATAGGTACGTTGATATCCTTCAGGATATAAGGAAGGGAACCGATGTGATCCTCATGACCATGGGTTATAACAAAACCCTTTACCTTATCAATATTATCCTTTAGGTAAGTAACATCGGGAATTACCAAATCAATTCCTAACATTTCATCCTCCGGAAAGGATAGTCCGCAATCGATGACGATAATACTGTCCTCATACTCTATTGCGGTAATATTCATACCAATCTGTTCTAATCCACCAAGTGGAATAATCTTAACACCTTTTAGTTGTGTCTGATTCGTTATGTTCTTTTCTTTCTCTTTCAAATAATTGCACCTCCAATGGTTTTATGTACTTTCTTTTTCCATTCACTAAGTGCATTCGATAATCGACTAGATAATAATAGATTTATTCGCCCTGCATGCTTTACAATGACCATATAGCTTAACTTCGTGATCCACCACTTCAAATCCCATGGTATCCATGATTCGTTCTTCTAATGTCTCTAAGAGATCATCCTGAAATGCATATACATTTCCGCAATCTAGGCATATTAAGTGATGGTGATGGTGAGAAGTCTCTTCTTGGCTTCCCTTGCTAATCTCATAGCGCACATATCCATCATCAAGGTTTAATTTATCTATTAGATTTAACTCTGATAATACTTGAATCGTACGGTAGACAGTAGCGATCCCAATCTCGGGAAACTTTTCTCTGACATAGTCATAAATCTCTTCCGCTGTCAGATGCTTTCCCGGTCTGCAATCTAATACCTCCAGAATTGCTACTCTCTGAGTAGTAACCTTTAGTCCGTTCTGCTTCAACAAATTTTTAAACTGTTCCTGTTTTTCAGGCATATCATCACCTATTTTCATCTAATCATATCTTTATGCATTTAATATCCTGTATATATTAATTAAATTTAGCAAGGTGAATTGACAATATCAATTCCCTTGTCATGAATTAATACAATTCTATATCATCCAATAATTCTTTGAAGATCGCAGCAACTGACTGTAGCTCCTGCTCCTCCTCCACAATATCATATACCGCCTCTTCGTCGGTTTCATTCGATACATCCTTTAAAATAAGAGCCTCGGCATCTTCATCATCCTCAGTGATAGTACTGACCAAAAGGTAATCTGTTCCGCCGAGTCTCGTCTGTTCCAATATCTGAAATACTACCTCTTCACCATCTTCTGTGATGAAGGTTATCTCATCCGGTCTATTACTCATGATTATTCTCTTCTTTCTTCATAAAATGCAGTCTGTCTAAATATCCCTGCAAAATTAATACTGCTGCCAATTTATCTACCACCAACGATTTTTCCTTATAATTTAAGCCGCCCTGATCAAGTACCTGGTGTGCAGCTACTGTTGTAAATCTCTCATCCCAAAGAAACACCTCAAGACCTGTCCTTTGCCTGAGCTTCTCGGCAAACTCCTCCGACTTTAATGCCCGTTCCCCAACTGTATTATTCAGATGCTTAGGATAACCTAAAACGATCATTTCAATCTTGTATTCTGATATTAATTCTTCAATTCTAGCAAGGGTCTGTCGTAGCTTATTCTCTTGCTTTCTTCGGATCACTTCGATGCCTTGCGCAGTCAATCCGAGTGCATCGCTTATCGCCACGCCGACCGTCACAGAGCCATAATCCAGGCCCATTATTCTCTTCATTTATTCCTCCTATGTTATAAAAGACAGCGATATAGTAGTATGAAAATAAAAAAACGATTTTCACACTTCCAAGCTTGTGCCTGCGTAGCAAAAGCGTAAACCGTCTCGCCTGCGAGACGTTGCATACTTGGCACAGACTAATTCAAAGTGTAGGCATATTATGTTAATATGGACAAACCTATACCTGTTGCCTGCTATAACATTGATATAGTATTCTCTTCTGTCCGGGCATGTAAAATTGTCACTTCGAGCTATTTCCTTTGTCGAGTTCATTCTCAATGTAAAAACGCAACAACTCTTCAATGATTTCGTCGCGCTCCACCTTCATAATCAAGCTTCGAGCACCCTTATGGCTCGTTATGTAGGTCGGATCTCCGGACATAACATACCCAACAATTTGGTTAACCGGATTATATCCTTTTTCAGTCAGAGCGAAATATACGGTACGAATGACCTCACTCACGATTACCTCTGTATCCTTTTGTACTTTAAAATACTGCGTATTGTTTAATTTTTGCATTGAATCACTTCCTTCTCAAAGATTTCGATAGCTTCTATTATACAAATTCGATCTCATTTGAACTATATACCTTATATATTAATATATTTAGGTAAAAAATTCAATTAGTTATTTCACAAAGGAGTATTTCTTCTGTCAATGAGCTTAAAACCCTGCCTGTTAACAGTGTGTTAGACAACTCCTCCTCCTGTTCTACTGCCAGCTTAAGATATCGCTCGTTACGCCCCACCTGATACCTTTTACCATCAATCTCTACTGACTCTTCGAAAAGAATTTTCTCTATTCTGCCCAAGAATTGTGCCATGTATTCCTTTGTCATCAAATTTGAGAGGGTAATAAGCTCATCGCTCCTTAAGCTCTTGATGTCCTCCGGTATCTGCTCCTGCATCACTGCTGCTTTCGTGCCGGCCCTCTTCGAATATTTGAATACATGAATATGGGAGAAGCCTATCCTTCTCACGAATTCCATCGTCTGATCAAATTCCTCCTGTGTCTCCCCTGGAAAGCCTACTATCACATCCGTCGTAAAGGCGGGCTTCTCAAAAAACCTGCGGATCAGCAGAACCCTGTCATAATACTCTGCTGTACTGTACTGGCGGTTCATTCGCTTTAGGACACTATCGCTTCCGCTCTGCAGCGATAGATGAAAATGAGGGCAGAATTGTCTGACCGAAGCAATTGCTTCTATGAATTCCTCAGTGATAATCCTAGGCTCCAGAGACCCAAGACGGATTCTCTCAACACCCGGGATCTCACTAATTCTTACTATTAACCTTGCCAAAGGCATCTCACGGCTTAGTCTGTCATATACATCAGTCTCCCGGTTGGTAATATCCGTCTCCCCTTCCGTTTTCTCCTCTACCAAAGCAGTCTTCTTCAGCAGATCCGAACCATAAGATGAGATATGAATTCCGGTCAACACAATTTCCTTGTATCCCTTTTTCGAAAGCTCGGTAATCTCTGTAATGATATCCTCTTCTTTTCTGCTTCTAACCCTGCCGCGAACATAAGGAATGATACAATAGGAACAAAATCGGTTGCAACCATCCTGGATTTTGATAAAAGCTCTTGTTTTATCCATCGTGGTTATAACCTGTAGCTCCTCATAATCCTTCTCTTTATTAATATCCACCACTAATTCCTCTTTATCATTACTATTCCTGCATCGCTCTACCATCATAACGATGTCAGACTTTTTATTATTTCCGATCACCAGATCTACCGCGCTGTCTGCAAGGAGGACCTCTTCTGCTGCCTGAACATAGCATCCGACTGCGGCAATGACCGCCTGGGGATTCCTGTGCTTCGCCTGATGCAGCATCTGACGTGATTTGCGGTCTGCAATATTCGTAACCGTACAGGTATTAACCACATATACATCTGCAACGTCCTTAAAATCCACAATATCGTAACCGGCCGCTTCGAACATTCCGCGCATAGCCTCGGTCTCATAAGAATTCACCTTACAGCCAAGGCTTAAAAATGCCGCTGATTTTTTCATTTATTTAAAATTCCTTTCTAAATTTGGCAAATATTTGAATAATTAGGCTGATTACCTATACAACTTTCCGCCTTATTTTTATGAACTTTGTATATTGACTTTTAATTAGGTAAATTATAGTATATACGTATATCGAATAAAGGAGGAGTTATTAATGAAGACAGTAAAGATTTCTTTAAATTCAATTGATAAGGTGAAAGCTTTCGTAAATGACGTGACAAAATTTGATTCCGATTTTGACTTGGTTTCCGGTAGATACG
>JAEZKL010000098.1 GCA_023415475.1 Bacillota bacterium
GGATTTCATGTTGCATAATGGCTTATAATGTAAAATACTAATAATAAAAGTCACATTATGGCGCTTATATTTTGTACATTTTGCTAAAGTGATAAACGTTGACGCTGAAATAGTCAAGATGTATAATAATATCATGAAAACAACATGAAACCCAATTTACATCACAAATAATCACAAAATGTGAAGTACGACATACAACACAGAGTAAGCTATGCGGGAAACCTAGGGGAATTATTTGAGAGAACAAATTTTGTAATGGAGGTTGGAAAAAGGGAATGGGAAAGATTAATGTTGCAATTGTTGATGACAATGAGAGAATGGTAAATTTACTGGAGGATATCTTAAAAGAGGATTCGGATATCGAGGTTGTAGGAAAATCTGAGAACGGCATTGACGCTTTGGACATGATTAAAGAGAAGAAACCGGATGTTGTTTTATTGGATTTAATTATGCCTAAGTTAGACGGACTTGGAGTTATGGAGAAGGTAAGAAGAGATTCTGAATTTAAGAAGGCTCCGTCCTTTATCGTTATAACTGCGATCGGCCAGGAAGGTGTAACGGAGAATGCTTTCGAATTAGGTGCAAATTACTATATTATGAAAC
Organism: Bacillota bacterium; assembly: GCA_023415475.1. Lineage (GTDB taxonomy): Bacteria > Bacillota > Clostridia > Lachnospirales > Lachnospiraceae > Mobilitalea. The sequence goes on from JAEZKL010000098.1 coordinate 604, forward strand.
CCTTTGATAATAATGTGATTTTATCAAGAATTAAGCAGATCAAGGGTGATTATCACAGCAAATTGATTGATAACCATAGAGTAAGTGCATATGAGAATAAAACCGCTTACATGGAACGCAATCTGGAATCGGATGTAACCAATATCATTCATGAGATTGGTGTACCGGCACATATTAAGGGTTATCAGTACTTACGTGATGCGATTATGATGTCTGTTAATGATGCTGAGATGCTTAACTCCATCACAAAGCTCTTATATCCTTCCATCGCAAAGCGTCATAAAACAACGCCAAGCAGAGTAGAAAGAGCAATCCGTCATGCGATTGAAGTTGCTTGGAGCAGAGGAAAGATGGATACAATTGATGAGTTATTCGGTTATACAGTAAGCAATGGCAAGGGTAAACCAACCAATTCCGAATTCGTGGCATTAATTGCAGATAAGATCCGCTTAGAGTATAAGCTTAGAGCATAATAATCATAAAAAGTTCGCTTTGCAAGCTTATTATGAATCATGTATTAATAATGTCACCTTTTAAGACATTTTGTAAATCATGTATCAAAATAATTTAACCTCCCTGGTGCTAATAGCCAAGGAGGTTTTTATGTTATAGGAGGATTCGCTCCATAAAATAAAAAGCACTCCGGTAAGTGAACGAAATTTGCTTTGTTCATAAATGAAAGAAAGCTTGTATAGCCAAGAAGTTACAATTTGGATAAGGAGCACTGATACATAATTTTCTTCGATATCGAGATACTAATTATGTATGACATTTAAAAGGAGGTATTTATGATATGGCAAATTTGAATGAAATTGAATTACAGAATGTAAGACACTTGTTACAATTCGGAGAGGCAGATGCTGAGAAATTTCGTAGCTATGCAGACGGTTCTCAGGATCAACAGGTAAAGCAATTCTTTGAAAAATCAGCTCAGTCCTGTGAGAAGAACCACCAATCCATTCTACAATTTTTACAATAGGAGGTCACAAATATGCAAGAAAAGGCAATGGTTGCAGATGCGTTAAATTCCATTAATTCCAGCTTGAAGACTTATACGGATATGATTTCGCAGACAGAAAATCAACAATTAAGAACTACCTTACAACAGATGAGAAATGAAGCTGAACAATCGCAATATGAATTGTATCAGATCGCTAAAAATAAAAATTATTATAAATCAGCAGGGCAGGCCTCTCAGAATGAAATAAACGAACTGAAGTCCTATTTATATGGAAGCTCGGGATGGTCAGGTAATAAAGACATGTCCGTTATTATGAGTGGTTCAAATGGAAATATAGATAATAATATAGGTTTATCTGGCTCATCCGGTATTTCAGGTAATTTGGGAATGACAGGCAGCACCAGTATACCCAATAGCTATTCAGGCAGTACAGGAATGTAAGGCACTTCAGGACTTGCTGCAAATGCAGGTGCATTTGGCGATAAGGGGATGTCGGAGAATAATTTTAAGAGATATATCCCTAAGCTTAACAGACAGAGCTTAGGGATATATAATTCATGACAAGTAAATGATTTTGTTAATTCATCCTGAATACGATATCTGTATTTTACATTGATTTAACATAACTAACATAGATTTTTCTCCTTGAGCCATGCTATTATATTAGTGAACATGTATAAAAAATTACATAACTGGAGATTGTTATATAAATCATTTATCTCAGGGCTTGTGTACTCCAGAAAATGGTGTTATATTTATAGATGTATGCATCAAATCTTAAAATGTCTGTGAAGCTGACTCTTTTGAATACATGATTCATAAAAAGATTGCGGATTTAACTATTCATAATTATTGTAAATCTTATGGAAGCGAGATATCGCAAGAGGGTACAACAAAACTGCACAAAAAAAACAGGGTTTAATTTTAAATTAGCAACATATTCATAATATTCAACAAATAGAGAAATATGTTCTTGATATTTTATCTTAAATTAGGTAAAATAAATCTGGATTGAGAAAATTTTGTCAATGTGTCCTAATCCGAGCATTCTTAAAGGAATGGAAGTTTTATCATGTTTAATTGCTGTCTCAAGGCAGTATATTATAAATTAAAACAATTAGGAGGAATATAATCATGGCAGTAAAAGTAGCAATTAATGGTTTTGGACGTATCGGCCGTCTTGCATTCAGACAGATGTTCGGCGCAGAAGGTTACGAGATCGTGGCTATCAACGATTTAACAGATGCTAAGATGCTAGCTCACTTATTAAAATACGATTCCGCACAGGGTAGATATGTTGGACATGAGGTTGTAGCAAAAGAAAGCTCTATCGTTGTTGACGGTAAAGAAATTATGATCTACGCTCAGAAGAATCCGGCTGATTTACCTTGGGGCAAGCTTGGTGTAGATGTTGTTCTTGAGTGTACCGGTTTCTTTGCTTCTAAGGCTAAGTCTCAGGCACATATCGATGCAGGCGCTAAGAAGGTTGTTATCTCCGCTCCGGCAGGCGATGATCTTCCTACCATAGTATTCAGTGTTAATGAGAATACATTAAAAGCATCCGACACTATCATTTCTGCAGCTTCTTGTACAACAAATTGCTTAGCTCCAATGGCAGATACATTAAATAAATTAGCTCCAATCGAGAAAGGCTTCATGACAACAATCCACGCTTACACAGGTGATCAGATGACTCTTGACGGACCTCATCCGAAGGGTGATTTAAGAAGAGCACGTGCTGCAGCAGTTAATATCGTTCCTAACTCCACAGGTGCTGCTAAAGCGATCGGCCTTGTAATCCCAGAGTTGGCTGGCAAATTAGATGGCGCTGCACAGAGAGTTCCTGTTCCGACAGGTTCCACTACTGAGTTAGTTGCAGTTGTTAACAGCAAGGTTTCTAAGGCTGATATCAACGCAGCAATGAAGGCAGCTCAGAGCGCATCCTACGGTTACACAGAGGATGAACTTGTTTCCTCCGATATTATTGGTATTACTTATGGCTCCTTATTCGACGCTACCCAGACTAAGGTTACTGACCTTGAGAATGGCAAGAGCTTAGTTAAGGTTGTTTCCTGGTATGATAATGAGAACTCCTACACAAGCCAGATGGTTAGAACAATTAAATACTTTGCTGAATTAGCATAAGATTTAATATAGGCTTCAAAATATCATAATGTTATTATTTTTGAATCATGCTTAATTGATCCATCATGGGTCCGGTCTCTCAGGGCCGGACCCATTTTTTATATTGTTTGTTCTAATTATATGTAACATAGTATTAATTCCTTAAGTAGACGTCTGTAGACGTGTAAAACATAGTATTGAAAGGAGAAATTTTATGTTAAATAAGAAGTCAGTTGATGATATCAATGTAAATGGTAAAAGAGTCTTAGTAAGATGCGATTTCAATGTTCCGTTACAGGAAGGTAAGATTACCGATGAGGTACGTCTTGTAGAAGCACTTCCTACTATTAAAAAATTACTGAAAGATGGAGGAAAGGTTATTCTTTGCTCTCATTTAGGCAAGCCCAAGGGTGAGCCGAAGCCTGAATTATCCTTAGCTCCGGTGGCTGTTAGATTAGCTGAGTTACTTGGCCAGGAAGTTAAATTTGCGAAGGATGATAATGTAGTTGGAGATAATGCGAAGGTTGCTGTAGCTGCTATGAAGGATGGCGATGTAGTTCTTCTTGAAAATACCCGTTATAGAGTGGAAGAGACTAAGAATGGGGAAGCGTTCAGTAAGGAATTAGCTTCTCTTTGCGATGTATTTGTTAATGATGCTTTTGGTACCGCTCATAGAGCACATTGCTCAAATGTAGGTATTACTCAGTTTGTTGAGACAAGTGTTGTTGGTTACTTAATGCAGAAAGAAATCGAATTCCTTGGTAATGCGGTTAATAATCCGAAGAGACCCTTCGTAGCTATTCTTGGAGGATCTAAGGTATCCAGTAAGATCTCTGTTATCGATAATCTTCTTGACAAGGTTGATACCTTAATCATCGGCGGTGGTATGGCATATACCTTCATGAAAGCTCTTGGAGAAGAGGTTGGTAAATCTTTATTAGAGCCTGATTATGTTGATTATGCTAAGCAAATGATGGAGAAGGCAGAGAAGAAGGGTGTTAAGCTATTAATTCCCATAGATACTGTTGTTGCTCAGGAGTTCTCTAATGATACTCCTTTCAAAACAGTTAATCGTGGTGAGATCGAGCCTGATTGGGAAGGGCTTGATATCGGCGAAAAGACTCGTGTACTGTATGCAGATGCAATCAAAGATGCGAAGACAGTCGTTTGGAACGGACCAATGGGTGTGTTCGAATTAACTAATTTCGCAGCAGGAACAATTGCAGTGGCTAAGGCTCTGGCAGAGATCGATGCAACCACAATTATCGGAGGTGGTGATTCCGTAGCAGCTGTTAACATTTTAGGCTTTGGAGATAAGATGACTCATATTTCCACCGGTGGTGGTGCTTCCCTTGAATTCTTAGAGGGCAAGGAGCTGCCCGGTATTGCTGCAGCGAACGATAAATAATAGGAGTAATCTAATCATAGGAGGAATATCATGCGTAGAAAAATAATTGCAGGAAACTGGAAGATGAATAAAACTCCGGCAGAAGCAGTAGCTTTAATTAATGAATTAAAGCCATTGGTAGTCACAGAAGAGGCGGATGTTGTATTTTGTGTTCCCGCTGTATCTTTAACAACAGCATTGGATGCAGCAAAAGGAACCAACATTGCAATCGGTGCACAAAATATGTATTACGAAGAGAGCGGTGCATATACCGGTGAGATTTCTCCGAGTATGTTAACCAGCATTGGAGTTAAATATGTTATTATCGGACATTCCGAGAGAAGAGAATACTTCGCAGAGACCGATGAGACAGTGAATAAGAAGGTATTAAAGGCATTTGAGCATGGTATTACACCTATCATTTGCTGTGGTGAATCCTTGAAGCAGAGAGAGCAGGGGATCACAATTGATTGGATCCGTCAGCAGATCAAGATTGCTTTCTTAAACGTTTCAGCAGAGCAGGCTAAGGTTGCCGTTATCGCTTATGAGCCTATCTGGGCAATCGGCACCGGCAAGGTTGCTACAACCGAGCAGGCAGAAGAGGTATGTAAGGCAATTCGCGAGTGCATCGCTGAAATCTACGATGAGGCAACAGCTGCTGCAATCCGTATCCAATACGGCGGTAGTGTAACAGCAGGTAGTGCAGCAGATTTATTCTCACAGGCTAATATTGATGGGGGTTTAGTAGGTGGTGCAAGCTTAAAGGCTGATTTTGGAAAAATCGTAAATTACAAGTAAGAGCTTATCATTAATTCTGGCTCAGATATATGAAATGATCCATCATGGGTCCGGTCTTTGGGGACCGGGCCCATTGCTGTATTATTAAGCATAGTTATGCTAGTTACTGTTCACACCTAGCCAATGTTGATGATATGAGTTTGATCAATGTTTCCAAAATCGGAGACGCTTTCGCAAATACTCCGATTTGAAAATCATTGACCAAACTCTTTCTGCTACATTACTGACTGGGGTGTGAACAGTAACTGATCTTTATTTACACATATCCATGCTTAACTATTTGACAAATGATGATGTTTAAGTATATACTTTAATTCGAACTGTTCCCAAAAACCTATTAGGTGTAATATTTAACAGGTAAAAAATAGAATATCACAAAAAGTAACAAAGAAAGTAACATACCGATAAGAATTATGATACAGTAAAAGCGTAGTGAACATAATGCGAGAAAGACATTCGCATAACAAGCTTGCTTGCAAGTATGCGATCGGAGCTGGCGATCATGGATATGATTTGTATTCGTGATATAGTATCAGGGTATGATTATAATATATTAGTATATAAGACAGCTGCAGTATGATTTTTGAAGCTTGTGATAAACGGGTTCAAAATGATATTATATGTAAAGGAGTAAGAAGATGAGTAAAAAACCTACAGTTTTAATGATATTAGATGGTTATGGTCTCAATGAGAAGAAGGAAGCAAATGCAATCGCTGAAGCAAATACACCGGTGATGGATAGACTTATGGCAGAGTATCCTTTTGTTAAGGGTTATGCAAGCGGTATGGCAGTTGGTCTTCCGGATGGTCAGATGGGTAACTCTGAGGTTGGTCATATCAATATGGGTGCGGGCCGAATTGTATACCAGGAGCTGACAAGAATCACTAAGGAGATCAAGGACGGAGATTTCTTTAAGAATGCCGCATTATTGGCTGCAATTGATAATTGCAAGAGAAATAATTCCGATCTGCATCTTTACGGATTATTATCCGATGGCGGTGTACACAGCCATAATACACATTTATATGCTTTGCTTGAGCTTGCGAAGAAGCAAGGCTTAACCAATGTATATGTGCATGCTTTCCTTGACGGTAGAGATACACCTCCTTCTTCCGGTAAGGGCTTCGTAGAGCAGCTCTGGGAGCAGATGAAGATCATCGGAGTAGGTAAGATTGCTACCGTTATGGGCAGATATTATGTTATGGATCGTGATAACCGTTGGGATCGTGTAGAAAAGGCATACCG
>JAEZKL010000157.1 GCA_023415475.1 Bacillota bacterium
GAAGGATACGACTACACCAACGAAGCCAATCGGAACTACGGTCTTAGGTCTGAATTCTACCGTTGCAAATAATCGGTTTATATAATACGTACCATCGGTAAGAACCTGAATTTGTTTACCTCGTCTACCACCAAGTAAGAGGAACTTCTCCGGATCCTGGAAGCTTGCATGCTCTTCACCAACATAGGGAGCGATGATTTCTCCCTCTTGCAGGGATGCACCGTCATGAACAGTTACAATACCCATAACATCACTGGCCTCTCCGCCATGTCCCATGATGATGACCGGGCTGAAGGCATTACGTTCCAGTAAGGTCTTCTGCATACTGATCAATTCCATACGCTCATTCTTGGAGCTGTTGAAGGCAGCCTTAATATCTGTAGGTGTAATCACAATAAATTGTGCCAGATTGATTGCGTAAGTACCTTCTCTTAAAATACCTCTCTGCGGTCCCCTCTGTCCGCCATTCTTTAGAAAGCCAGTTACATCCTGAAAGTTATTCGCTTCCGGTACAACCTTACCCAAGGTCTGTGTCGGTGCCAAGGGGGCACCGTCTCGGGCAAAAATATAAGCGATCTGACCTTGCGGAATCGTAATCAGAGGATACCGGTGAATCTTAAACATAAGGGCCGTCTTAAAATGAATACCACCACGAAGTACATGAGGAGCATAACCGGCCTCACCGTTTAAAGCGATAATCGAATCCTTTAAAGATCCCTTAAAGCTCCACCATTTCTCCACTACTGCTACCTGGTCCGAGGATATCACCCTGAGTCCGAGGATCACGAAGATCAGAAGGTATAAGCCTACCAATGCTCCTGCAACCATTCCTAAGATTATAAATAAATCCATAACTATCTCCCACTTCTTTCTTTTATTTTATTGAGAGCAAAGGAAGCCCCTTTTCTCTCATATAATGTTTTATCCAATTCCAATATACTCCTTCCCCAATTAAATACAACATCCCGACGATTAAAAAAAGATTAAAATCGGATTAAAGAGTTTTATCTCATAATATGTCAAAATAAGAAGACAGCGAACGCTTCTCTATGACATAAGATATGCTTGATAGGATTGTTATTATGAATCTTTTCCGAAAAAACGACGCTGCTTGGTATGCCTCTTAGGCTCAAGCAGCGTCGTTTTTTCTTAATCATATTATTTCTAAGCAGAGTTGATTAACAGCTTATTCTTCCGGTATCCATACCCTCATTTGGCCTAATCCTCGGTTGCCCCAGACATAATAAGGTACCGCAGTTATTGTGGTGGGCTGAGGCTTAGGCCGAACCCGTGAGTATAATCCGGGTGCTGACTGCATCCGATACCCTTCTGTCTTCAACAAATTAATACCACCGAAAAGACTATGATTTAACTCCATTTTCAAATCAGAGTTCTTGGCTAAGCGCAGGCTGTGAATCTCACCACTATGATCCACACCTTCCAAGCAGTATACTAAGGGACCACACTGAAGAGCAGCATAACCCTCATTATTATGAACTGAGGTGTTGGAATAGACCCTGAAAGGTTCCATATCGAGCACAAGCAGCAGGGCATCACCGTCTGCAAAGCTCTTATTCACATAAGCATATCCATCCTTTACAATATCGGATAACCTTAATTCTTCCTTATTATAGTAGAGCTTTGTCCTAGAACTGTCACTCCAGCCGGGAATTCGAATAGCCAATGCAAAGCTCCCGGGGGTTCCATCCGCAACAACCTTATAGCTTATCTTGTCTCCATAGGGATAGTCGGTCTCTGTAATAAGCCTGCAACCCTTTGTCTCTCTAAAATCAGCTGCTCCGCCAATAAACAGATTAGAAAATATGGTGCTTTCATTTTCTGACCAGGCATATAGCTCCAGAGAGGAAAGTAATCGAGCAACATTAGGAGGACAGCAGGCACAACCGAACCACTTCGGCCGCTCGGGCAGTGCATGTCGATGGGTCTGTGCTATACCGGAGATCCCAGGAGTTACTTCCAGTGGATTAACATAAAAGAAACGCTTACCATCCTGACTCATTCCGGCCAACACCGTATTATAAAGCGCACGTTCCATGACGTCTACATATTCACCCTTCGGTGACAGCTCTAACATCTTCTGTGCGAAGAAAATTAATCCGATCGATGCACAGGTCTCCGCATATGCCGTATCATTCGGTAAATCGTAATCCTCGGTAAAGGCTTCTCCGATTACAGTAGAGCCGATTCCTCCGGTAATATACATACGGCGCTCGGTAATGCTTTTCCACAGCTTCTCACAGGCGTTCTTCAGCTCTTCATCACAAGTCTCACCTGCCAGATCAGCCATACCGGTATAGAGATATACGGCGCGCACACTATGACCCACAGCATCCTTCTGTTCACGGACCGGTGCATAATTCTGAGTATAATTAACATCACACCCATCGGAGTTCCAGACAGACCAGTCACGTTTCTCCTGCTCCTCCTTAAAGTAGTTGGGCTGGGTACCACGCTCGTTAATAAAATATTCGCACAGCTTTAGATAGCGTTCCTCGCCTGTTGCGCGGTAAAGCTTCATCAGTGCCAGTTCAATCTCTGGATGTCCGGGAAAACCACGAACCTTATCCTTACCAAAACGACGGTCGATATGATCTGCCATACGTTTCATCACGTTAAGCAGGCGATCCTTACCAGTTGCGTTATAATAAGCAACGGCTGCCTCTATCATATGTCCTGCGCAGTAAAGCTCATGCCCCTCCTGTAGATCAGTCCAGCGACGAGTCGGCTCCTTCAGGGTAAAGAAGGTATTCAGATAGCCATCCTCCTGCTGTGCTTTCTCGATCACTTCAATAATTTCATCAACCACAGCTTCCAGCTTCTGATCAGGAAAATTCGTAAGTGAATAGGCACAAGCCTCAATCCACTTTGCTAAATCACTATCCTGGAATACCATCCCATAGAACTCACCCTGCTTGATACCGGCAGCGATTCTGAAATTCTCGATTGCATGAGACTTTTCCGCATCCGGTATCCGATCCTCCAGCATAGCATATTGATAAGGAAGTACCTCCTCCCTGACCAGTTTTCTATAGGAGGACCAGAAGCTGTCCTTTATCGTAAAATCATTCATATTTATTGCATGTGACTGCTTCATAACGTCCTCCTTTATTATACCTGCTCCAATAAGCTTGCTCCTACAAATTCACGAAGTTCGATTTCAAATTCAATACTCTCCTCTAAGAAGAAATTTACTGCAAATACAATCAGTTCACACTTCTCCTCATTATTAACACAACCAGGAGGTGTGAATTATGCTTTTTAATAATTCACACTATTATGATAATTTATGCTTTTAAGATATCATATTGACACTGTAATCCGCAATGATATATGATGTTTTCATACTGATGAATCGTATTTTAACGCTTGGAGGCTATCATGAAGATTAATGCAATCGGGATTAACTACACTCATAGCAATCAGTTTTCCATCAACCGTCCAAATGGCTCAGGAGATTATCTCTTCCTCTATTTCCGCACCTCAGCCTTAGTATGGCTGGAGGGAAACAGGATAACGGTGGAGAAGAACTCAATTCTTATATACAATAAAGGGACCCCTCAGATTTATTCTGCAGACACAGGGAGCTATAGCAATGATTTTATTCATTTTGACACAGATAAGGAGCTGGATAACAGTAACCTGCCTCTGGACACAATAATGACTTTTCCTGCAACAAAGCAGGTTGGGAAGATTATGAAAGATATCTATCTGGAGTATATCTCGAATAATTCCAATCGAAACGAATCGATGGATCTATTAATGAGATTATTATTTGTAAAAATCAATGAGCTGGTTGCATACAAACCACAGGACACCAAGCTTTATGGCTACCATGATGCTTTATTAAATCTTCGTTCCATGATTTATCGCTACCCGGAGGAAAAATGGACCATCGAGCGCTTATCTCATCAAGTGAATCTAAGTCCGTCCCATTTTCAGAGACTATATAAGCTGACCTTCGGGATATCCTGTATTGCCGATGTTATTACCTGTAAGCTACAATTTGCGAAAACCTCCTTAACAGCAACCAGCGATACCATCCGCGATATCGCTGCTCAATGCGGCTATGAGAATGAAGAGCATTTTATGCGGCAATTCAAACAGGTAGTCGGAATGACTCCAACCGAATACCGATTAAAAACGAGATAATTTTGTTATAATTCATTTTTCTCTGGCTTTGCATCGATTGCATTGCAATCGTAACTCTGACCTTTCGCTTTACGACGGAAGAAGGTATCAATAATAAAGATCCCAAGGGCTATGGAACCGGCAATCTGTAGGGTTTCAAAGAAATAAAAGGAGGTACGCTCCACATTTCCCTCTACAATTCCCATAACAATCTGATACATTCCCGCTCCCGGCACAAAAGGAATTACACCGGGAATCAGAAACATCGTCACCGGTGTCTTGTAGATTCTGGCAAGGATATGGGAAGCTAGTGCCACCAGGATTGTAGCCGTTAAAGTGGAAAGTACCTTATCATTCAGTATCTCAAGACCGATCAGATAGATAAGCCACCCAAAGCTTCCGGTCATTCCGGAATGAATGATATATTTTTTCGGCAGATAAAACAGAATCGAGAATGCTGCCGTTGCGATAAAAGCACTTATTATTTGTAGCAGCATAATCACAAAATCCTTTCTGCGAAATTGAAAAATCCGATACCGAGGCCGACACCTACCGAAATTCCCAGGGAAATTACGAAAGCCTCTACCGCTCTTGCTGTACCCGAATTATAATCCCCCTGAAGTGTATCACGAATCGCATTCGTTATCGGTATACCGGGCACCAAGGGCATGATGGAGCCGATAATAATCAGGTTACGATCGATGTTATTATTATATTTTGCAATAATCATAGTGATAACCGCCAATACAAAGCTTTTTGCCATGTCTATAATAAATGTGCTGCTCACACGGTTATCTGCCAGTTTTCCGATGATAACAATAAATATACCGTTAATCCCTGCAAAAAAACAATCCAGTAAAGAGCCACCGAAAATTCCAACAAAGCCTCCCATCGAAACTATCGTTGCAATCGCTATGACCAAGCTGTTGTAGGTTTTGCTGTTCCTTATCTCCTCCAGCTTCTCACAAGCCTCTTCAACGCTGATCATACCGTCACAGATATTCCTGGATATCTGATTGACATCATTAATTCTACTTAAATTATTAGAACGATTGGCAATTCTCTTTACACCGGTGATCGGCTCCATGGCAGGATCGGACAGAGTTGCAACAATCCCTGTAGTGGTTGCATATACCTCTACCGAAGAAAGACCCGCGGACTTTAGAATACGTATCATGGTGTCCTCCACGCGATAGGTCTCTGCTCCGCTCTGTGCCATTATCTCACCTGCAAGCATTGCTGTTTTAAATAATGCCTGATAATTCATTCTTATATTCTCCTGTCCACTATCTTAACAAACCTTCGATTTGTGTTATTTCAATTTTGATTTTATCATAAGATATTGAGTGCATCTTGATTTATTTCCTCTCTACTGTTTGACACAATATGTTTATTATAGTGCCGCCAAAAAGAATATGCAATAAGTTTAGGAAAACTTGCTCGTACGCAATTACCTGTCTCTGCTACATAAATATATCTTGTAACCTTTCTTGTATGAGAGACATGAATGTGGTAAGCTCTTAATAGATATTTATTCCATATCAAATACCAATCAGGAGGAGATTATGCAAAAGAGAGCATTTGGTAATACCGGATTATATACTTCTATTTTAGGCTTTGGCGGATTTCATTTATTAGAGATCCCTGTAGCACAAGCAAATGATCTCTTGAACCGTTATCTTGATGCCGGCGGCAATTATATCGAAACGGCAGCAAGCTACGGCAATGGGGAATCTGAGCGAAAGATCGGTCTATGTGTCGCTGACAGGAGAAATGAATATATCCTGGCAACGAAGACCGGAGAACGTACGAAGGATGGAGCTCTATCCTCTTTGGACCGAAGCCTCCGTAACCTGAGAACAGATTATGTAGACCTTTTTATTATGCATGCTGTCGGAACTATGGATGAGCTAGATCAAATTCTGGCCCCCGGCGGTGCATTGGAAGGTGTAGAAGAGGCGCGCAGGGAAGGTAAAGTACGCCATATCGGGATATCGATGCACGGGCAGCCGGATGTACTGCTGCGTGCTTTGAAGGAATACCCCTTTGAAGCAGTGATGACAACGATCAACTACTATGACCACTTTAATTTCCCGGAGATTCAGCAGGAGCTGGTTCCCCTTGCATTGGATAAGGGTGCTGCTGTTATCCTAATGAAGCCTGTAGCTGACGGATTATTGTGGCGTTCCTCTGAAATCGCATTCCAGTATGCCTTCAGTCAACCGGTTTCTATCGTTGTTGCAGGAATTAATAACCGCGAGATGTTAGAAGCGGATTTGGATTATGCAGAGCATTTTACCCCCATAACCGCCTCTCAAACAGAGCAATTATATGCAGCGGCTCCGGAACTTGGTACTTATGTTTGCCGGCAATGCGGAAAATGTCTTCCCTGTCCCGAAGGAATTCCGATCCAGCAGATTTTTCAATATGAAGGCTATTTTGATCGTCAGATGGCGGATGGCACAGTCACTAACGCTTCTGACTATGCCCTCAAGGAGCGCCTTCGCTTCTGGTTCGGGAATAAGGATATGGCAATGAGAAGGTACGACAAGCTTGAAGTGAAAGCTGACCAATGTAATTCTTGCGGAGTATGTATGCCGAAATGTCCATATGGAATTGATATCATACATAAGCTTTCCATCTGTGATTATAAGCTGGCCGGGAAAGATATTTTCTAGGCTCATACTTTAGACAGATATTCCCTCGTTTTACAATACTTCACTCATAGAAAAACCCACTTCTTATGTATATAATGAAAATGCATATCTGCATGTCGAATTTAGGCTTAGCCGGTATGACAATGCATTTACAAGGAGAAATATATGAAGAAAGTGGGAGCAATTATATTATCCTTAGCCTTACTGTTTAGCATGGTTCCTCAGACAGTATCGGCGGCATATGGAGAGGCCTTCGAGGTTGACCTAAATGCATACTTAGGTGAAGTCAGTACAGAGCGCGGCTTCGATGTTACGAAAGCGGATCTTGAAGCTTATCTTTCTGCTTATGAGACAAAGCTGACTGATTTTACGTCAGTTGATGAACTGAGATCCGCCTTAGGAAAAGTGATAAAGGCTGATCTGAGCAATCTGAATAGCCTTTATGAGAGCTACAAATTGGATGAAACAGCCTTAATCGAGATTCTGGCTGCAAATGGGGAAGAATTAAAGGACTATATCTATATCAGTGAACTAGCTTATGCCTTATTCTTCTATACCTATGATAATACCTTCGAACGTGAACCGGATTTCGATGCCAAGCTGGTGGACTACCTGGCAACGATCAGTATGGAGCGTGGGTTTGAGGTTACAAAGGAGAGGCTCGAGGAGGCTCTTGCCGTCTATGATTCTAAGCTTGATTCCTTTGAGACAATTGAGGATGTTAAGGACTATATGGGAGAAGTAATAAAGGCTGACCTTAGTAATCTCTCCCCGATTTACAATACCTATCACATCGATCAGAAGACTCTCTTAACATTACTTAAGAAAAACGGCAAAAGCATTGACGATTATATCTATGTGTATGATTTAGCAGAAGTGGCAAGCAGCACCAATACCGATATTCCAATTATAGATGAAGCAATGCTTACCGAGCTTCTTACTATGGTTGATATAACGGATACCGAGCTGAACAAAATCGAGGCATACATCGCCTCTCTGGAAAGCTATTACTCTGACCCTGCCTTTATCGAAGCCTTTAGCTCCTGGACTGAACGTATTACCGTACTGGAAGAGCTTGATGGTGCTGAAGAATTAAGTCAGGGACAGGTAGATCACGTTGTTGGCTACTTCAATGAATTTTTTAGCCTTATGAAACTTAAACCGGTTATCTCCTTTATCCATGATGGTAAAGAAACAGTAATGTCCCTTGATAAGCTTGTGCAGCTCAAGGATTTTGATTACACAACACCAGAGATTAAGGTTACGATTTATGATACGGATGGGACTCTTCTTGCCGATTTTTTCGCTACCTCAGAGCTAATTGATTATCTGTCCGGTATTTATGACGAAATACCCGGTATAACGAAAGATGCAAAAAGCGGGGATGATACCTCACAGCCTGCGACCCAGATCAATAATCAAAAGCCTTCCGCTCCCAGGACAGTAAGCGGGGGAAAGCTTCCCAAGACCTCAACCAATCATATCCCCGGCGCAATTCTGGGGGGATTACTGGCGACTGCCGGAATACTTATGTATAAGAAGGTAAGTAATGCTAAGAAGAAATCAACATAATAACCGTATCGGCTTATGGACACCCCTCTGCCTTCGGATAACTGCCCTATCGCTTATTATAATTGGTTTACTTGTTAGTACCACAAATCTATATCATTATTCCCGTGGATATCTTGCAGGCTGGCTATACACTTCCCCTGTGAGTGCTAAGGAAGAAGATACTCCTGCTCTGAATGAGGATGTGAGTTCTAAGACGGAGAATACGACTGTATCGGGAAATAACTCCTTAGACGATACCACAGTCGATTTAGATGCCGGAAGTATAGCAAAAGAACCACTTGTATATAAAGATCGGCCGGAACCCGGAGAGCAATTCGGTGAACTGTATATTCCAAAGCTAGCCACTACTCTTCCTATCTTTGAAGGAACCGATGAGGAGGAGCTGGCGCTTGGTGTTGGCCATTATGATGGCAGTGTTCTTCCGGGTGAGAAGGATAATTGTGTTCTGGCAGGTCATCGGAATACTGTATTTCGCAGGCTGGGTGAAGTAGGCGAAGGCGATAGGCTGATTGTAAGGACATCAATGGGCGAATTTGAATATGTAGTAAACAAGGTTCGTATCGTTGATAAAGAGGATCGGACTGTCATAGTTCCGAAACCGAAAGCCACCTTAACCCTCAGCACCTGCTACCCTTTCCGCTATATCGGTTCAGCTCCTCAACGTTATGTACTGGTAGCCTATTTAGCATCAATGAACCAAAGTAAAGAGAAATACAAAGGATAGGAATCGAGTAGGAGGCGGTGATTAACCGCCGTCCTCTCACAGCACCGTGCGTACCGTTCGGTACACGGCGCTTTCAATAGTTGACATGCACAGACTGATATGCAATGGCCAAGTCATAAAAGCCATTG